>JAPHRL010000305.1 GCA_026195755.1 Kangiella sp.
CGACACCAACAAAGGCAGTTAACGACACGAACTGCCATAGTTTTGCCCCCGCCAGAAACAGCATTGCCAAAGCAGTTGCAACAATCACTGCTGATGACCCGAAATCAGGCTGTAACAACAAAAATGCAACGACCAAACCAATCACTAACAACGGTTTGGTGAAGCCTTTAATTTGGGTTTGAAGCTCATCACTACGACGGACTAGGTAACCGGCGAGATAGATTACGATAAAGAACTTCATTAATTCGGCAGGCTGCACGGTCATAGGCCCTAAACCAATCCAGCGCTTACTGCCATTCACTTCTTTACCAATCACTAGCACTAACATTAACAACACAATGCCGAACAACAATAAGTAGATACCGTTGACTTGCCAGAAGCGGGTATCCAACTGCAACACTAACATTGAAGCTACTAACGCAATGCTTAAATATATGAGGTGTCTGATCAGAAAGTGGAATTCATTTCCATTCATATGATCTTCAGCGTAGGGCATAGAACTCGAAGCAACCATCATCACGCCAATTGCCAGAAGAATCATGACCGGCCCAAGTAGCCAAGGATCCAGTCGTGTACGAGGATCAGAAAGCTTTAGTTGCTCCATGAAATCAGTGATTCTTAATGTATTGAGAATGCTAGTCATAGCGCCTCCACACATTGAGCAAACTGTTCGCCTCGTTGCATATAATTGGCAAACATATCCAGGCTCGCGCACGCAGGCGATAGCAGCACCAAGTCACCATCATGTGACTGCTCATTTGCCATAGCCACAGCTTCCTGTAAATTGCTAACCAGCCGTGTTTTTTGTGGAGCCAACTTAGCAATTGCGGGCGCATCCTTTCCAAAGCATATAACCGCTTTAACAGTGCTTTTAATGCTCTCCTGCAAACTGGATAAATCAGCACCTTTTGCATCGCCACCAGCGATCAGGATGATATTTTTACCAAACTGTGGCTCGAAGCTTTGAATGGCTGCAACGGTTGCACCAACATTCGTTGCTTTAGAATCATTGATGAATGTGACACCATGTTTGATGCCTACTAACTGACTGCGATGTGGTAAACCTTGGTAAGACTTGGCTTTATCCAACACTGCTTTATTTAATTTGATACCGGCAACGGTCAGTAAAGCCAAGGCAACTGCAACATTCATCGCATTATGAATGCCTTGTAAGGTCAACTGATCCAACTTCAAGATTTCTTGACCTTGATACTTTATTGCGCCGTTTTCTATATCCACTTCCCAGTCCAGCTGCTGATTATTCGAGCTCAATCCAAAACGCACTATCTTTTGTGACTGATCAGTAGCTTCATACCAGCTATTGTTATCATCTGCATTAATGAGACAAGTCGAGGCTTTTGCATAAATACTTCGCTTGGCATCCACATATTCTTGATAACTGCTGTAGCGATCTAAATGATCTTCGCTGACATTCAATACGGTTGCCGCAATCGGCTGTAAACTGTGGGTCGTTTCTAACTGAAAGCTGGATAATTCTAACACTACATAATCGCCAACCTGCTCCAGAAGCTCTAGAGCTGGCACGCCAATATTACCACCCACCAATGCTTTGTTTCCGCTGGCGTTTATTAACGCCCCTACCAGATCCGTAACAGTACTTTTACCATTGGATCCCGTAATGGCTATTACCGGCAAAGTATTAGCTTGCGCAAATAATTCAATATCACCAATGACGCTAACTCCGGCTTCTTGTGCCACCCGAATATCATCACGAGTGATCGCAATACCGGGACTAACAACCAGCTCATCGTATTCTGTAAACTTCTGACCATTCCATTTCAGCAACGATCCTGGAGCTAGTTTTTCCAACTCTTCATGGCCTGGCGCAATATCACGCGTATCCATAACATTAAAGGGTTGGTGCAATGCAGATAAATAACGCGCAACCGCAAGCCCAGTCTGTCCCAGACCGAGTATCAAGCGATTTTTATACGCGATATGTTTTTGTTGCATTGCTACCATTTTCCTTAGCCTTGTTTAGCGTATTTTTAAGGTTGCCAAACCAATCAATACTAAAATCAACGAAATAATCCAGAAGCGCACGATGACGCGAGGCTCCGGCCAACCTTTAAGTTCATAGTGGTGATGTAACGGTGCCATTCTAAAAATTCGTTTTCCTGTCAACTTATACGAACCGACCTGCAATATTACTGATAAAGTTTCTATAACGAACACCCCACCCATAATGAAGAGTACCAATTCCTGGCGAACCATTACCGCCACAGCTCCTAATGCTGCACCCAACCCAAGCGCGCCCACATCACCCATAAACACTTGTGCTGGATAAGTGTTGAACCATAAAAACCCTAAGCCCGCACCAATAATGGCTGCGCAGAAAATCACCAGTTCACCAACACCCTGAATAAAAGGAATACCTAAATATTCGGAGAACACCTGATTGCCGGTAACGTAGGCAAAAATTCCTAGACCGCCGGCTACTAATACTGTGGGCAAAATTGCCAAACCATCTAAGCCATCCGTTAAGTTGACGGCATTACTGGTACCGACAATCACGAAATAAGCCATGAAGATGAACATGACCCCCAGTTGCGGCATCACATCCTTAAGGAATGGAACTAACAACTGAGTTTCCACAGGCGATGCGTTATAAAATAGATACAGTGCAATGCCCGCGCCAATTAATGACTGCCAAAAATATTTCCAGCGTGCAACCAGACCTTTGGGATCTTTTCGAACTAACTTGATGTAGTCATCTGCCAAGCCGACCAAGCCAAAACCGACTAAGGCAATTAGCGCTACCCATAAATAACGGTTCTCCAATTGCCCCCACATTAATGAGCTGAACACAATGGCAAAGATGATGAGCGCACCACCCATGGTTGGCGTCCCAGCTTTCGCCAAGTGTGTTTGTGGGCCATCATCACGCACCGTTTGCCCAATCTGATATTTACTCAATCGGCGAATCATTGTTGGGCCTACCAACAATGAAATTCCTAATGCAGTGATAACGCTTACAATTGAGCGAAATGTTAAGTATTGGAACAGGTTAAAACCTGAGTAATACTGTGATAAATAATCTGCTAACCAGGTCAGCATTATGAATCCCCCCCCAAATTTAAATTGGACTCATCAGCGGTAACTGCTACCAATGCATCAACGACCTGCTCCATCTGTGCGCTTCGTGAGCCTTTTACTAATATTTTATAATCAGACTGAATAACACTCTTCAAGTGTGAGACAAGAAACTCCTTGTTCTCAAACCATTGTGCGTTATCGCCAAAAGCATCAGCGCTATGTTTTACCCATTGGCCACTGACTAATAATTGATTAATATTATTTTCTTTTGCGTATTTGCCGACTTCGCGGTGGTATCGATCACTTTCATCACCAAGCTCCGCCATATCCCCAAGTACCAGAACTTTAGTACCGCTTAAACTGGCCAGGTAATCGGTTGCAGCTTTGACTGAAGCCACACTTGCGTTATAAGTATCATCGATAATTAAAGCACCATTGGCTGCTTTAAACTGATTCAGACGCCCCTTCACAGAAACCATGGTTTCCAGGCCAACTTTAATCATTTCCATGTCCGCACCCGCTGCCGAAGCTAGAGCAGCTGCGACCAAGGCATTAGAAACATTGTGCATTCCTGGAACTGGAAGCTGCACACTAATACTTTGGCTGTTGCTATCTTGAGTATGTTGCATCGTAAAAGTCACATTACCGTTATCTTGTGTCTGACAATTATCTGCAACAAAGTTGGCATTTTTATGGCGCGAAACTGTTGTTTTCTGAAGCGTTGCAAATTGCTCTATCCACTGATCGGCAAAGTTACTATCAAGGTTGATTACTGCGGTGCCTTTATCAGTTAAAGCCTGGTAAATTTCTGATTTAGCCTTAGCAACACCCTCTACTGAACCAAACCCTTCAATATGAGCCGCTTCAACATTGTTAATAACACTGATATCTGGCTTAGCCAGCGATGCACAATAAGCAATCTCACCCATATGGTTAGCGCCCATCTCAATTACTGCAAATTGATCCGATTCATTTAACCGCAATAACGTTAGCGGAACACCAATATGATTATTAAAATTACCTTGTGTCGCCAATACATTTCCTTTTTGGCGCAGGATGCTAGCGACCATTTCTTTGACTGTCGTTTTACCAGCACTTCCAGTAATTCCGATCACTAATGGGTTTACTTGATCACGAACGTATTTTGCAACCAGACCTAATGCTTTTTCTGTATCACTGACAATCACTTGCGGTAAATTCGATTCAACCGAGTGTTGAACCAACAAGGCTTTTGCACCCTGATGTTTTGCTTTTTCAACAAATTGATGACCATCAAAATTTTCGCCTTTTAAGGCGATAAATAAAGCGTCGCGACAATCTACACGACTATCAGTAATCACTTTATTAATAGTGATATCGTTACCTTGTAATGTGCCTTTGGTTACCTCAGCAATAATGTTCAAAGTTAGTGGAATCATGAGGTCTCCTCCATTAAGGTAGCGACGGTCTCTAGATCCGAATACTTGACTTTTTTCTTACCAATTTGCTGATAGTCTTCATGCCCTTTACCAGCGACTAATATCATGTCGTTTACGCTGCTATTTTTTAAAGCAAACTCAATCGCTTCTTTTCTTTTTTGAATATATCGAGTAGCTTTGTCTTTCATGCCTTCACGAATCATTGCCACAATTTCCTCAGCATTTTCTGTACGAGGATTGTCATCGGTAATAACTACATGGTTAGATTTTTGTTCTGCTACTGCTCCCATCACTGATCGTTTGCTTGTGTCACGATCACCACCGCAACCAAAGATGCACCATAATTCACCACCACAATGCTCCCGTAGGCTGGTTAATGTTTTATCTAGCGCATCAGGCGTATGTGCATAATCGACCACTACCGTTGCTTTACCACTTGCAGAAAAGCTTTGCATACGCCCTGGGACTGCTTTAGCTGCATTTAAAGCCACGATCCATTTGCTAATGTCACCAAACAGCACCCCAAGCGAGCCTGCTACAGCTAATAAATTTGAAAGGTTAAAATGGCCTAATAATCCAGAGCGTAACTTGCTTGTTCCCCAGGGTGTGTGCAACTCCGCCTGTATACCTTTCATATTGAATGTTTGATTCTTAGCAACAATCCAATCCTTAATGTTTAATTCATCGCTTTTACCCACACAACTGTAGGCAATTTTCTGACATGCAATACTGTCATCGGCTAATAAGCGACGACCATATTCATCGTCTGCATTGATCACTGCAACTTCCAGGTTGTCACTTAAGAACAACTGTCTTTTAGCCTGAAAATAAGATTCCATATCACCGTGATAATCAAGATGGTCCTGTGACACATTAGTAAACACTGCAATTTTGTATTGAACGGCCGAAACGCGCGACTGAACTAATCCATGCGATGAGACTTCCATGGTCATGTGATAGTTTTTACGATCTAAATAAGCCGCTGATAAACGTTGAATAGCAATCGCATCCGGTGTTGTATTCTCGGTTGCTTTTAAGGATGAAGGATTTCCATTACCAACCGTGCTTAACATTAAGGTTGGATATTGTAAAAACTCAAGTGCTTGAGCTAATAGATAGGCACAGCTCGTTTTGCCATTTGTACCAGTTACACCAATCACTGACATTTTCTTGGTTGGATTACCATAAAAACGTGCGGCAATTAAACTCACTTTGCTACTTAAGTTTTTAACAGGAATTAAAACAGCCTCCTTATAGTTATAAAGCTCCATTGGAGCTACCCCGGAGAGAGTCTTAGCGGAGGCTGTCACTTGCTGGTTGTCATTGAGCAAGGTTTTTAAAATCGTTTCACTATTTTCTTTTTCAAATAATATGACACTGGCGCCAGCATCAACTGCCTGTTCGATATATGAGCGCCCATCAGTAGTATATCCTGGATAAGCAACAAACATTTCGCCTTCTTTTACTTGGCGGCTATCCAGTTCAATTCCGTTTACTTCAATGGTAGCCACCTCAGGATAATCCTTCCAAAGTTGCTCATTGATTAATGGCTTAATTATTTTTTTCAATGCCATCTTTAGCTGAGGAGAATTAGTCATGCTGACCTCCTCCTACAACATTAATCCCTGTCGCAACGGCAGGCTTTTGTGTGTTCTTATCTGGTGCAATATTCATCAGGTGTAATGCTTTGTCTGCCACAATTGAAAATACCGGAGCGGACACCGTGCCGCCGTAATAGCTGTCTCCAGCCGGTTCATCAACCATCACCACAATGGCAAACTTTGGATCGCTGGCTGGTACTAAACCTGCAAACACTGTCACGTATTCGTCTCCGTAGCCACCACGAATGGCCTTACGAGAAGTTCCTGTTTTGCCTGCCACTCGATAGCCTTCTACCTTTGCTTGTGTCCCTGTACCACCTTCGGATACCACCTCTTCCATCATATGAACTACAGCACGAGCAACTTCAGGTTCAAGCACTCGTTCCTGAGGATATTCAACACCTTCGGTGCGCTTAATGAGGGTTAGTTGATTACGGACGCCATCTGCTCCCAAAATTGCATATGCTTGTGCCAATTGAATCGGGCTCACCATAAAGCCATAACCATAGGACATAGACGCTTTTTCATGCTCCGACCAATTGGCACGCGGAGCTAAAATACCATCTGATTCACCTTGTATTCCTAACCCGGTTTCCATACCAAAGCCAACTTTATAATAAGTGCTCAAAAACTCTTCATCAGAAAGCTCCAATGCGATCTTGGCCACACCCATATTGCTGGACTTTTTTATAATTCCGTCTAAATCCAACACCCCATAATTGCGCGGATCACGCACCCAAGCGTAACCTAGTTTCATGCGGCCTGGTGAGGTATCGATTTTGGAGTTAGTGGTGAATTTACCGCTCGATAACGCACTGACAACGGTCAGCGGTTTTACTGTAGAACCTGGTTCAAATAAATCGGTAATGGATCGATTACGCGTAAACTCGGGGAAACGGCCATCGGAACGATTTGGGTTAAACGATGGCTGACTAGCCATAGCTAAAACCTCGCCAGTGTCGACATCAACCACGACAACAGAACCACCCTTGGCACCATTCTGTAACACTGCTTTTTTCAGCTCTTTATAAGCGGTGGCTTGAATTCGAGAATCAATGCTCAGCTGTAAATCATTACCCTGCTCAGCCTTCGCTAACACACCACGCTCTTCAACCACTCGACGGTATAAATCTACCACCACTTTTTTACTACCCGGCTGACCAGTCAGGAAACTATCAAAGGCGCGCTCAACGCCCTCTAAACCTTTGTCGTCAATACCAGTAAAGCCAACGAGATGGGCAGTTAATTCAGCACTTGGATAATAACGGCGATATTCGGTTTTAAATTCAATCCCCGGAATATCGAGTCGCTTAATATAGAGCCCGACATTGGGATCAACATGTCGTTCAAGCCACACAAAGCGTTTGTCCGACCTGTTTTTTACCCATTGATTTAATTCTTTTTCGTCACGTTTTAGTGCTGCGGCGAAGGCCTTCCATTCTTTACTCGCTAGAATGTTTTCATTTGCGAGCAGGATTTGCGGGTCCAACCAAACTGATTCAGTCGGGACTGAACGCGCCAACTCGTCACCATTTCGATCCACAATTAAGCCACGATGGCTTGAAATACCCTTTATACGTACCGAACGAGACTCACCCGCTTCGGTCAATTCTTCAGCATTAACCACTTGCAAGTAAGCTGCACGAGTCACCAATGCGCCAAAACCGCACAACAATACCGCTATCATGACGTAATAACGCCACGTACAGAGTGGTACTGTTTTTAACTTACGGTTCTGCACTTTTTTCATTCTCGACCTCTTACCGAGGGTGTGATTAATACTTCATTTCTTGAATCTAATTGCTTCATTTGCAAGCGCTGCTCAGCCAAAGTTTCTACTCGGCTATGTTCTGACAAAGAGCTTTGTTCTAAACTCAATTTTTGCCATTGCAGCTCTAACGCAGTCTGCTCATCTTCCAGTTGTTTCAGTGCTATTGTGGCCTGACGCATCTGATGAGTCTGATGCGCTATGACGACTCCTGAAATCACCACTAGCAGTCCTAAAAATATCATCCCAAAACGGCGCAGCACAGTTGCCATCAAGCTATAAAATGGCCATAAGCTATTGGTTTCTCGAATTTTTTCTTTGATTTTAGCCGCGCTCATGACAACTTCTCCGCTACTCGCATTACCGCACTTCGTGCTCTAATGTTGCGCTCAAGCTCGCTGTCGCCTGCCTTAGTAAATTTTCCAACCTTCTTCATACGACGATTGATCATATCTTCTGTAATTGGCAAACCAATCGGAAAGTCCTGTCCCTTCTCTTGCTTCTGGATATACTGCTTCACGATGCGGTCTTCCAGCGAGTGGAAACTGATCGCCACTAAACGACCACCTACTTTCAATACGTTCAACGCTTGATCCAATGTATCTTTCAAGTCATCCAACTCACGATTCACCACAATCCGAATGGCTTGAAAACAACGAGTTGCTGGATGCTTGTGTTTTTCCCAACGAGGATGAGCCTCTGAAATGATATCCGCCAGTTGCTTGGTGCGGGTAATGGGCGCTTTAGCTCTCTTCTCAACAATGGCGCGAGCAATCCGCTTGGAATAACGCTCTTCGCCATAGGTTTTAAAAGCCCACACCATATCGTCTTCATCAGTAGTCGCGATCCACTGCTCAGCTGTTTGTCCGCGTGTGGTATCCATACGCATATCTAAAGGACCATCCTGCATAAAGCTAAAGCCACGCTCGGCCTGGTCCAATTGCGGTGATGAAACACCCAGGTCCATCAGCACGCCGGCCACTTCACCAACCCAGCCGCGCTTGCTAACCTCTTGTTCTAAAAGAGAAAAGCTTTCATGAACAATACTGAATCGCGCATCTTCCTGTTGCAGTTGTTCACCCACTGCAATGGCCTGCAAATCTTTATCAAATCCAATCAAACGGCCCTCTTCCGACAGATGTGACAAAATGGCGCGACTGTGTCCGCCGCGACCAAATGTACAATCAATATAAATGCCGTTAGGGTCGATCACTAAAGCCTCCACTGCCTCTTCTAGCAGGACTGCGTCGTGTTCTTGTTTGGTGCTCATAACTAGAACGCCAATTCAGGTAAACTGTCTGGATCCAGTGGCCCCTCAGCCAACGCTTCAACATCCTGCTCAATCTTCTTATGCCAATTCTCTTCATTCCAGATCTGGAATGTTTGGCCTTGGCCAGCAAGAAGTAATTGTTTTTCCAATTGCGCGTATTCACGCAGGACAGGAGGCAGTAGAATACGTCCATTACCGTCGATTTCATGCTCTGATGCATGACCGAGTAACATACGTTTAATACGGCGTTGGTTAGGGTCTGTGTTAGAAAAAGTGTCGAGTTTTGCTTCGAGTTGTTCCCAGTGGGGAAGCGGGAAAAGTAATAAACACGGGTCAAACAGGTCAATAGTTACCACAATTTGGTTGGAGCAAACATCTTCAAAACGCGAACGGTACTTCGCCGGAACGGCGATACGGCCTTTCGCATCCATATTGATTGCAGTTGCTCCACGGAACATGGCTCTATGTAAACCCCACTTTTGACTCGTTATGCCAAAACCGAAAATGCTACTCGGTTTTCAGCTGTTTTAAGCAAATTGGTCGTTGATCTTCACTGATCCCTTACGATCCACTTTGCGACACTTTTCTCCACTTCTCTACACTATATGAAGTTTGCATGAGTTTTGCAAGGCAAATTTGCATGGAAAATGTGAAAAATGTCCTTATTTGACAAACACTTAGCGAAGTTAGTCAGCACTAACAAACAAGCAAAAATAAACTGCTTATTTTTCAGAAAATTAGGTAGGGAAGTTAGAATTTACTTTAAGTTAGATTGTAGCGCGACAAATGAATTTTGAATGCTCGACAGATGAACTTTGAATAATGGAAGTGTAAAAAAGCAGCTGGATCGCTGCCTTATAAGAGGTTGAGGCTGGCTTAAACGGTGTTTAAATGGCCGCTCTTGGCTTCGTTGAGCCTACCCTGAACTTTGGCCAGAGCAACAGAGTCAACACTGTTAAGTCCAGACAGCAGTAGAAATAGTGAGTCCTCTTCTGAATCGAACCCTAAACTCATCAGCGTTTGCATCAAGTCTATGATAGTCCCGACGTGGACGCTGTGGGGCGCTCTGATTGCACGTTTCAATACAGCTATGAGCTCATTCCTACCTGATGCATTCAGCAAATAAACGGCAGCTTTGTATCCTTGTAGGATTTTCGCTTTCTCATCAGCGCCAAAGCCATGAGAACTAAATTTCATGCTTTGCAATGCCATTGATCGCGCCACACAAGCCCCAACATCCTTCTGAACTGAGAGAGCCTTATATGCTACCAGTAAACTAAGAAGCGCTACTATGAGCGCGATTACAGTCGTTAATATTAGCATTATCTCTTTTCTTCCTGTTTTGATACTTGTAGTAAAGCCATTGTGTGCAAGCTGATATAGCGGGCAACAATAAAGCAAAAATAATTACAGCAGCTACCGATGGAATGCCGATTGCATAAAGAGCTTTAGTTATGGATGTTTCAAAGAAGTGCCTCTCAATGAATCTAGCCAAACTAATCCATATTTCAATTAACAAAGCCACGATGATCGTTTTGCAGGTACTGGTTAGTCGGGGATGTCTCTTCATTATTAAGTACACGATGACCATCTGCCCATACGCTAAAACCATCCATGCTGGATACCAGATATACTTCGCAAGCGATGCTTGAAAAATATACGGCTTTGCTATTACTGCGAAAACTGCAACCGTTAAGCATATTGCGGTTAATTTTAATAATTGTTTGTCTTTTAAAATAATGTAGATGCAAAGAACTACTGAGAGCCCAATTACTGATGAGCTCTCAAGTATGTTACTCAGATGAAAACTTATTCCGTCCAGATCAATTCTCTTTTTCTTTACTTGGGTTGTCGTCAGGTTCTGACCCACCGCCACTGCCACCAAAATATGCATTCTCTGGCAAAACTGTATCGCTTGTTACTGGGTGGGCATTGACGCTAAAACCTAATGTTAATAGCAATAAAACGGTTTTCATATTATCAACTCCTAGTCGTTTGTAAAGTACATTTATTGAACAGCCAATATATAAGATACTGAAAACTATGCAAATATGCATAATAAATTTGAGCTTTAGATGAAAGAATAATCATCATGAGAACCAAGTCACTGTTTTAATTAGAAGCTTTTCAAGTCATTTATGACTTATTACTTCAAGCCCAACTCGGTAACCTCAATTTCAACCGCTTCCGGATATTGCTCCTTCAGATGCTCATAAGCTTCTCCAATCTGTTCGCCGTTTTCGCCGGTAAAGCTCATCTGAAAAGTCGGTTGTCCCTGCTCATTGGGTAAGTGGCCAACCGCTGGCAAGCCATCCCGCAAAGTCTTCTCGCTGGCAAAAATTGATACCTGGAACTGCCCGGAACGAGATGGGCCATTCTGGACGTGCGCCTGGTATTTTCCATTCGGCCCTGGTCGAGCTGGTACCTGATATTGATAGCGTGACTGGCTGTTGTCAGCCAGAGCTGTTACGACCAGAATTGCGCCTTTAAGGCTCAGGCCATGTGGTGTTTGTAAATCCAGTTTAAGTGCCATTTAAGTACCCTCTTCATCTTCAAGATTAAATAAAATATGTTCGCCAGCTGGATGATCGACGGGGTTGGGTCTGGTGACGGATACCTGGTTACCATTCACCCCAGTCACTTCAACCTCCTCATCCCCCAGCTTGGCTTTTTTGCCTGGTTGGATACCGTTGCCAGCATCAACCATTTCAATAGTCACGTCATTGGCCGCAGGGATCACTTGAGCCGCCGCCTTAGCAACGGGCGGTAGCTTCCGGTTCGTTTTGTCCTTGTCGATTACTCCAACAACATCGAGTAATTCTTTCGGTGCGCCATGCGCTTGCATCAATCCTTTTTTAAAGTTACGGGCTACCTCATGGCGCTTAGTGGTTAGATCCCTGTAATACTGCTCATCAGCATCTAAGAACTCTTGTCGTGTTGCAAAAGCCTGTTCTTCGGGCTTAGGGATTAAATCAATCTCAGCTTTTGCGTTAATACGGATTTGTTTCTCACGACAACCGCCGCACGCCCAGTCATTGGGGATTCCATCGAAAGGTGAAGTGTCTACCAGTTCAGCAGGACGACAGAAGCATCCGCACCCCTCGCACTGATAAAGTAACTTGGCTGGTTCAATGATTTGGGTAATAGGTTCTTCGTTGCCCTGCTCATAGACTTTTTGAGTGACCGCTTTTTTTATCAGCTTGATTCTGCCTGTGAACTCAAAGCCATTCTGCAATGCATCATAAAGCGTAGGAACTTTAAACTTGATGACTGTATCCATTATTCACCTGCCAACAATTCAAAGGGTGCATCTTCCGCGCCTGTGGGTGTGCCTGTTTCATCATTGGGGGCAGTCGCTGTGTAGTACTTAACATTATCAAATGCAGTTATTGATCCGCCAGCTGAGCTAACACTAATAACATCCACTGCGAACTCATGACCAGCGTGATTCGATAACCCATCAACTGTGATAGTGTGTTCATCATTTAAGTGTGTTTGTGATGAAGAGTAATTATTCCCCGAGAATGTTTTTTCACCACGCTTAACCCAACCTGAGCCATCGTTGGTGTAATAGCCAACGGTGACCGAACCGGGGAACCATGTATCAAATTCTTCGTTGTAAATATTATTGATTGTCACATCAATCTGAAACTGGTAGTTATCATCCCATGCTTGAGCGCTCTGAGACTTATGCTTAACAAAATCCATCCCGTCCACATTAGATGTTCCACTAGTATCAGTATTTAATGTCGAACCTCCGGCTAGCTCTTTAATTCTTAGCGACGCATCAAAGCCGCTTGAGCTGACGTTAATAGCCTTAGAAACCAAATTCTGCTTGCCGGTCAATGTAGTCGAGTAAGTCACGCCGCCGCGAAACTTGATCACAGGCGGCGTGTTGAACGGCGTGGGGAAAGTGTAACTGCCGGCATCGCGGATATAGCCAGCGCCCAAGCCAAATGGCGCTCGTCTGACAACACCGTCACCTTGATCAATGCCCACGCTTTCACGCAATGCATTCGGGCTGATGATAGTTGTATGCACATTATTCATTGTGCGGTAATCAAAAGCTTTAACGATTACAGCGTCACATTGGAAAGCTCCTGCACTATCATTCCAGTTGCAGAAAATTAACGGCCTAAAAAACCTAACATCTGAATGTAAAGTCGCTGGGTCTTTAGGATCATTATGCTGCCCCCCAACTCCTGATGATGAATGACCCTTGAACCATCCTGTATACTTAGTAAATCCACCACTCCCAGGGGAAACGCCTGAAGCTGCAACATAATGCTGACTTGAAGTAAAACTAGGACTCCCATTTACATTAACCGCAGTAAATCCATCACCGGAAACACCAGCAATCCCTAAATAGCAAGGCCCAGTACCTAGAGGCTGTCTAATGTAAAAAGTAATGCTATACAGCAAGTCTGGATCAAAAGGGATGTTGTCAGGGTGAATGGCGACTGACTTATCATTACCCGCGTTGTCACCAAAAACAATACAACCACCTCCCCGTCTAATAAAGGAAGTAGAGCCCCGAAACGGGGGATCCCCTATGTAAATAATCCACTCCGCAATTTGTTCATCAGTGTCAAAAGTTTGATAAAAAATATCTTTGCTGTTTTGCAAAATACGGCGTTCTAGTGCTGTTGCTCCCAAAGTAGCCCCACTTTCAGGCATTAATGACCAACCCGCACCAGATAATAAATCATTAGGAATCAATGAGTCATTGCGAATTGTTTCTATCCCAGACAAGCCAGATAAATTTGTCGGGCGATTGGCCACATGCATTGACCAGTCTGCTTCGTTAAAGTCCGCAAGGACTCCAAACAGGCCAGGATTACGGATCTGGTTATAGGTCAGCAGATCATTGTTCACACCATCAGGCATATTGAACATCGGAAGCTCACCTGAAAAGTCTCCGTAATCAAAGCTGGATGATGTCGCACCGATACCTGTGGTATTGGTGGGATACCACACGGAATAATTGCCGGATGTGTCTTTGCATCGAATCCAGTAGTAATTGGTTACACTTGGGTCAACGGCATGGCGGTAAAAAGTTGACGGAGCCGCGACTTTTGCGAGAAGAAAAGCATTGTTCAAGTCATTGGTAGGGCTGACATAAATTTCAGTCTCTTTGACGTCTGGATCACCTGGCAAATTCCAACCTAAATTCAAGCGTCGATAACCGCCGGTGACGGACAGAGAACTCGGGCCACCGGGTGGGATAGCTTTAGCTGTCACGGTATGGTTTGTGAGAGTTAACCAATCTGACGCACTGCCCCAGTTAGCGACCGTTCGCACACGAATATCAATGACATCACCTTCAACCAAGCCTTCCAGCGTGTCGGTTGGCTCTGTTGCAATATATCCCGTCCATTGGTTTTGTCCGGCTGGCGACCACTGAACTTCATAGTCACGCACAAATGCAAATGCTGGCTTAGTCCAGGAACACTTTACACCTACCTTCAGCTGCCCGGTTGGTGCTGTCACATGCACGTTCACAGCGGTTAAATTAGTTGGGGCTGGGATCTCAAAAGAGTTCGGTAGTGCAGTTCTCGGTGGCGGATTATAGACCGTTAAATTTCCATCGGCATAATCATACATGGCGGCATTGTCTTCTGAGACTGTCATAGACAATGCACTATCGGCTGGATTGTACGCAACATCAGTCACGCGCACGCCATAACTTTGCCAACCCAGTAGCGTGTTCGTTAGTGCGATATTTTCGCCCACTGGAACCAGCACACCTTTCGAAGTAGTCTCAAAATTCGCTGTCAGACTGGACTTATTACGAGCCAGCATTAATTTAGCGATACGTTGCGCCATGTAAGCCGATATCGTGAACGGCAGCTCAATATCTTCTACGATGTCCTCACCAAACTGGTTAACCAGGTCGGTGTCTCTCACTTCCGGGAAATCAGTGGGTAGATACACAGAGTCCGGGTTGATGAACTGACCGCGCACCACATTAAACGTATCTTTTCGACCACTCCGAGGATTGATGTTAATATCGGACACAAAATCATCATCGGTCAGCTCGACAACAGGCGCCCCCTGGTACACACCAGGAACAGCGACAAAACCACTCAATGTCATTGACCAATGGCCTGCCATCGCTGTCACCATGGCGTCAAAATTCTGAGCAATCGGAGAATCCGTCTTGACCACACCATTCAAGGTGTATCGCGGCTCGCTGCCGCCACCTGGCTTAGCGACTAATTCATCACAAGCATTAGCCGCAGCTATCCATTTTGAAACTGGCACATTGAGAGGATCAATTTTAGCGCCTTGTGGCGAGAGACCGTAATCAAGCATGCACAGTGCAGCATTGTCAGAATAACCATAAGTATCTGTACGGGGATCCCAGATGTCATTTTTGCCTTCCATTTCACATTTGATGTTGGGCACACCATTGGTCCAAACCTTTCCCTCTTTGTCATACTTCAAGCGAACGTAAATGTAGGCAATGCCTTGAAGCCTATGATTGCTAGTCCATTTCGAAACCTCCGAAACAAGATCGGCATCAGCGACCTGAGTCGGAGAACCCAAATGCTTTTTAATGCGAAAATATTCTGCTGGATATTCGGTTGATGGCTTATCATTAAAATAGACAGTACCAATGGATTTAACCTGGTGTGGAGCCAGCGCAATAACCAGGTGCAAATACTCTCTGTCAGCCCCGGTTTCTTCACAAAGTACACACACCCCAGATTTAGCCGTCCTACCATACACAATCTCATGGGGGGCATTAGGCGCTCTTTGCATCCGCTGACGCCCAGCCTGATCGGCAGTGCTCGGCGGCTGACCCACATTAAAAATGGCACCAAAAATGGGTTTTAATATGGCACCGGCAATCTTGCCTACCGATTTAAAGACTTTTTTTACACCACGTACAACTGAACTCATGCAACAATTCTCCAGGCATGAATCCAGTCTTTCATCTCGACCGGATAAAGGCCTTTTTCGGGGTGTAGTCCGACAGCATACTGGCCAACACAAACCGCTAATGCGACCTTAAAAGGGCCAGGATGATCAAATGCCACAATATCGCCACGCTGGGCCAGCGTGGGTTTAATTTCAGAAAAATGCTCAGCCACCAAATCGGTAAATTCATCCAGACCAAGCTTCTTCATCAGCTTCAGCGCCTGCTTTTCTGTCTTGTATTTATCAAGGTAGGGGCCAGCAATGCTAATGCCAGTTTGTAACCGAATGGCTTCAGAAGCGAATGTGAAACAATCACAAATGCCATAGCTAAATTTGCTTTGGTCCTTTTGAGCTTCCAAAAAACCAAAAAGATGTGTTTGCCAATTAAGCTTCTTCACTGCCTTCTCCAAGTTCCGGTTGGACGTGTTGCAGGTCCAGTTCCGCCACTACCGCCGCCGCCCATAGCGCTACCACCGCCAGGTACACCCCAGTTAATCTCCCGATCAACCGTTTCGCTGACAAACTCAAGGCCCATATCACCGGGGTAGCGGTATTGCTGGAAGGCATGAGTGTATCGCCCGACATTGGGACGATCCCAATCCGCCAATTCTGAAGAAAGTTCAACCGATACAGAGTTCTCGTTACCGACTCGCATCGGCATCCCATCAATAGAAAATTTCGCTGAGAAAATCGGGCTGTCGATAATTTGCCAGTCTTCATCAACCACACAAACGTACAAATAGGCTTTACGTCCCTGCCATGCCTGATTAAGTATCAGTTCCACATCAGTATCGTCAGGAATGGCCATACTCAATCTCAGAGAGTTCGGCCTGCCGTCCAGGTCTTCGCCAACGCCACCTATTTCAATCAAGTCGCTTAAACCAATGTAAGTATCGCCGTTAGAAACAATGTCACCGTTAGCGGTACTGAAATACACCGGATCATTCAAAAAATCGAGATGAACAAGGACAGCAAACCTTACAAGATCTGACGATAACTCATCAATAATCGCTTGAACCGATGTGCGCATTAGAGTATGGCCTCCACCACTTGTAGTCGAAAATTGGATCTCATGACATTATTGGTTCGCCGGCGGGTTTGACTATTGTTAGGTAACATAAAAAGGGCTTTAGGATTCCAGTAATTCACAGAATCATCCAAAGCAGGAGTACTATAAAATCGATGCGACATTGGAATATCTGCAAGACCTGATCCATCACTCACAACATCTTGCCTAACACCACGCAACTGACCTGCAACTTCGATATAATCACCTTTTACTAAAACAGTCGTGTTGGCTGGCCAATCTTTCGTTGCTAATGTCCTTCCACTTTGACCAGCTGCGGCAACTTTAGGATGAGTGACTGGCTCTTGCTTTGTTTGATACATATAGTCAGGCAAATAGAAAGTACCAATGGGGCCATCACATTCCCATAAAAAAGCCATTAACAATTTACTTTCTGAAACATCCATATCGCTAAACTGTAAACTGCACACCCAATGAGTACCGTCTTTCATATTAATATGTTGTCGATTGGTGAATGGACTAACACCTGTGTCATGGTTTGTCTCAAGATAGAACTCGAATCCATCAACACCGATCTCCGGAAATGTCAAAAGTGGCCTTTCCATCATCTATCCTCTGTTTTTGTCGGTTGTTGAACGCGTGTTGAAACAGACTTTACGATACGCTCAAATTCAGCTTCAAGTAGTAGACTTTCCTTCGTATACACTATTCGCTCATTTACCTCCAAACGTTTAGTGCCTGGGTATTTCTGTTTCATTAAAATGTCCCTTGAACCTGTCGAGTGAAACGACCACGAGTGGCTGCATCACGCTGCATTTCTGAACGAACGCGATCCATGATGTAGTCTGCAAATTGCTCTTGCTGGGCCATATCACCAGGCGAGCCATAAAAGTTATTTTCCATCTGAATAGTGCGGCCACCACCTTGCTTGTTATCTTTCAAATAACCTTTTAAATCGGCATTAGTTCTTTTATCGACCACGCGTTCACCTTTCTCTGCTAAATAAGTACCTGTGCGTGGAATGTTGTCGATACCTTCATGCGCCTGTCCCTGGAACTGTTGTGAACGAATTGACTGCACTCTAGCCATGCCCGCTACTATTGCTGCTCCTGCCGCGATACCGCCAAGCACTGGGCCAACATAAGGGATACCAGCCAAAGAGGTAAAAGCCAATTGCGCTGACTTGTAAGTGTTCATAATGGTCTCAGCAATGGCAGCTGCTTTACCAATTTTGAACGCTTTTTCATTGTGTGAGTACATCAACGCCGATAGGTTATTAAACATCCCTTTAACGGCGTTAAATCTCTGCTGCTGGAGCTGGGCATCAATATCAGCTTTAGCCTTCTCCGCGTCACCGTGGATTTTGACTATTTTGTTATTGTGAGCCTCTTCTGCTAACTCATCTTGTAATCGATACTCATCACGGATCCGAGCTTCAGCCTCGGCATTACCCGCAACCCGCTCTAAATGTTCCATCATTCTTTGTTCGCGCTGAATCTGCTGCTCTTCGTAAGCAGCATTTTCTTGCGCTAACGCAATCGCTCTTTGTGTTTCAGCGGCGGCAAGCTGTTGGTCGAAGTAATCACCTCCACCAGCCAAAGAAGACATATCCAATCCAGAAACTGTAGCGTCAAGCTTTACATTCTTTGTCTCGGATTTGATGGTGGAGATCATCTTATCGATGTCGCCAGCTTTCTGGAGACGGTATAGCTCTTTAGATAAGCGAATGACTTCTTTGGTTTGTTCATCCGTAGCACTTGCAGACAACTTTCGTAATTGAACCTCAACAAAGCGCTCTTCGTTGCCCATTTTTACCAGTTGAATTTCTTCGCTAATTGAAGTGATGTACTTAGAGTTTTCTTCCAGTTCTTTGGCAACTTTCAGGGCGCGTTGCTTTTTAATGATTTGCTCAGTGACCTTGTTGATCTGATCGCCTAATCCTTTATTCTCCTTTGTTGATGCAGCAACTGATGCCTGGTGACGCAACAACTCTTCGTTATTAAGTCCTAAAGTCGCTAGCTGCTCTTTAAGACGCTCAACAAATTTAGAAGATGCTTCTGATGCATGATCCGTGCTACCACTACCACTTTCCATTGACTCATTCAGATCATCTTGAGCATTTCGGAGTTCTTGCAATCCATTCCGAACCATCCCACTTTCTTCAAGCAATGCGGCTAAGGCTTTCTTTTTGGTTGCTACCCAATAATTGTCTTCTGAAGCTCCATCGGACAGTAACCCTTGAATCTCCTCAGATAAGACCTTAACTTTAGCTGTAATATTTGACAGCTGCTCTTCACCTTTCTTGATTTCATTGGCTAACTCTTTAGAACGCAACTTGTCGAAATTACCCGTGAGCTCATCTACCCGATCAGCGAAATTCTTAGTTGAGTTAGCGCCTTTATCGGAAAATGCCAGGTATGTAGCAATCGATGCCGCCGCTGTAATCAAAATGCCGATTGGGCCACCCAAAGCTGCAAGACCGGCTCTTAGAATTCTCACCCCTCCAGCTAGAGCGATTGTCCTGGCACGAGCCACTGTCATGTGACGACTATAGAGAGTCAATCGAGCACCAGTTAAGCCAACGGCATTACCAAGACTGATCATTGTCGCAGCGGCAATCTTATAGATGGCAAATCCCGCACCGATTGTGAGTAAGACTTGTAAATCAGACACCAGCCCAGGCAACTCGCGGATCAACTCTCCGATGCCAGCAGCCAGCGGTGCAAAAGCATTTGATAGTGGTTCTTTGTATCGGTTAACTGTTTCAACGTAGGCATTTTTAATTACTGACCAGCTACCACGAATGGATTCAGCGGATCCTTCAGCTGCTCCAGCGTATGACTGAAGCGCTTTAATTAAGGTCTCTTTGAAGAATTGGCTAGTGACTTGCCCGTCGTTCACCATCTTACGAAAACCACCTGCGGCTAGCCCAGCAGCTTTATCTAGCTCCTGTAAAAGTCCTGGGATTGGTTCGGTTACCTGGTTCAACTCTTCTGCTCGAAGCGTTCCCGAGGTAAAGCCCTGGGTCATACCGAACAGTGACTGAGACAACTGGGTGTTGGTTGCGCCAAGAGCAGCAGAAGCATCCGTCATCCCAATTAGGATTTGGCGGCCTTCTTTTTGACTTACAATTCCTGCTTTTTGAAGTGCCAGAATGCGTGCGTAAGAATCTGCAAGCGTTAGATAATCACGATTTAGACGGTTCGCTGTGTCGGATAGAAATTGTTGATTATTAGCATATGCAACGGCAGAGCCAGATAATCGCTGAAGGCGTATATCGATCTGCTCTAAATCACTTGCTGTATTGAGTAACTGACCGCCAGCCAATAACCCTGCGAGAGTTGCATAAACAGATCTAAACCGAGCGACACCATCTGACACAGATGTATAGCTTTGTTTTAATCCTTGATTTTCCCTGGCATGACGCTTCACCTTTTTTGAAGCTTTCTCATTGGCCTTTTCGTATTGTTTTGTTTTATCGGTAGCTTTGTCAGTTTCCTTACCAGCACCACCAATAGCCTTTCCTAATGCATCAGTTTCTTTTTTAGATAGCTTTAGAGTGGCCACCAGTCCCTGGTCTGTGGCAACAAGTTTAACTTTAACGGTTAAATCATTCATAATTCACACTGTCTCATTTATGCACTTCGGTCAGTATTGTGTGTTCCATCGTTTGAATGTCGGAAAAAATACGTTGGCGCTCCGACTTTTTGTAGAACAACTTAATCGTGCGAATGACAGCGTCATAATCCAAGCTGTCAAGAATCCCCGTTACTGGATGTCTGCGCCACTGTGTCTGAACCTTTAAAAAGCACATCAACGATTCCCAGTTGCAGTTCCATACCTCGCACTTTTTTTGCTGTGGCTGCCGGAATTGATTAATCACCTCTTGCGGTGCACCAAAGTCTTCAAGATCACTCACAGCCTCATCTTTTCCACGACCACGCTTGTCGGCTTTGAGCCACCACAAGGTAGCCTCTTTTAGTTTCCCAGGCGCGGATCACTCCCTGACATTGCCTTGAAGAATGCAGTAGTCACTGGTTTACGGACAAAGGGATATTTCATCAGGGTTTTTGCAACATCAGGATCGACTTTTTCATCACTTTCGTCACGAACACCATGCAGTCCAACTAATACATCCTTCACAAACTTTTCATCTTGCTGTTCAGCAGGTAGTCCGTTTAATTCTTCAATCTCTTCATCAGAGATCATGTTGAATTCCGCTTGCAGAGTTTTTTGTGACTTCACACCCGGAATTCTAACTCTCACATCCACCTTGAACGTATCTGGTATATCAACCATTCGAAAGGACATTGAATTTCTCCTATTAATTATTTGTATGTGATTTTAAAATTGCCGCCTTTCAGGAAGCGTAACGGCATTGACCAGGCGGTTTCCCCTTCCAGATCTTGATATTCAAAAGGCTGAATTTGAACCAGGTCGTGAGTGATCTCAATGATGCTTCCTGCCTCGGTACCGTGCGTTAGAACTAGCGGCCCAGCTTCGCCATTGATGACGCTGGAATAGTAATTCTTAGTGCCCAAATCCACAGCATCAACATCGGTCTTGCCCGTTAATGAACGGTCAGTTATCGACACTGCTTCGTAGTTAACTTTGTTTCGATAGTTGACGGCGTTGCCAAAATCAATCTCCAAGTTATCCATTACTAAAGCCTGACCATGCAAAGTGAACGTTGGTGTCTTGTCGACACTCACTTCAATAGGATCAGCTAAAGCACTCCAGTCCACATTCGGTGGCGTTTCAGTGGCAATGCCATCGTAAAGGCCCATCAAGTTGACCTTCATCACAGGAAAAGCACCGGCTTTCACGGTTAATGCCAAGTTGCCGCGAACACCTTTCAGCTTGTGCGCAACGCTGTTCTGCATAAACCACATAGCAGCAGACTCAAAATCGTCATTGACAAACTGATACTCAACACTGGTTGCAGCAGTAATAACTTCTGACAAACCGGCAATTCGATGCAGCAGGCTTGTGGGTGGCGCAACACCTAAATCACCTGATGCAAAAAAGGGCAGCTCACCTTCAATCGAAACGTGCTTACCGACCAAATACTGTTTATCGTTGCCTAAGTCATGACTAACTAACTCACGACCTACCAGCTCACCTTCTAACGCTTTAATGGACACATTTTGCATCGGCAAAGCATTGGCGGAGACGGCATCAACGCCTGCCATTCCGTCCCCGTAAGTAGGCTCAAGAATGCCCATTAAAATTTTTGATTTAAAATTCATGACTTGTCTCCTGATTTACGGATATGACTACCTTTAGTGAACTGTTGGCGTTTCAAACCATCTTTGCCCACTACATAGCTACCACCTTTTCTCGGGCGCTCATGCTGTATTGGTTCGCTGACCTTAGATGAAGCTTTTTCAGGTTTGGGCGATTCAGTAACTTTCTCTTTGTCTTTCATATAAACCTCAACTCAATTAATTTACGGAGCGACGATAATTATGGGTTGTGAATTTCTCAATCCAGCAAACCCCATTCTTTACGCTGAGCATATTGCCTCCGGCCATACGCAAAACTTCATAATTGGATGACTCCGGCTTCCAACCAAACAATCTGTTGATCACTTGCTCACGAATCTGTGTAAATGAAATAGCTCTGGTGTTGGCTTTGCGCACCGCGATAATCACGCCGAAGACTTTGTCTTCTTTTTGGCGTAACGGAGCGTTTACAGTATTGCCAGCAACAGTACTTGATGGTCGTGTGTTTAATAACACGACAAAAGCGGCTGGAGATTGATGACTTTGCAGAGAAACATCCAATGCGTCTTTAACATCAAGTTCAACTCCGACCTTCTTAAACAACGCCTCACCAGGCTGGCTCTCAAGTGTCA
>JAPHRL010000276.1 GCA_026195755.1 Kangiella sp.
CTTACTAAAAAAACCGACTCTAATGAGTCGGAATCTTCAGGGGTAGGTAAAAGGGTAACATGATTGCTTTGTAGCTAAATTCTATTTCTGAGCCACTATCTGAGTTTTACGGCTGTTGATGTCTTTGATGACCCACTGCAAGCTTTTATCATTGGCGCGCATATAATCTTCAGCGGTCAATTTGATTGCTACATCAGGGAATATCGCGTCCATTTCGGTTCCTTTAAAACGATACATTCTTTTTGAGTAGGTCACGATTAAACCAGAATTCGGTAAGCTGAACTGCCACATATCCTGGTAACCATTGGGTTTTGAACCAGTGGGCTGACCGACTAATGTTGCATTCAACAACTGAGCAAATTGCGAGGCATTCGACATCGCTGCTGAGTAGGTATTATTGTCGATCATGACGTAAACACCTGATTTCCAGTTAATGCTGTTAGCAAGTACTAACACTTGCGCTAACTTAAGGCCGATAAAGAAGTCACCGCCTTGGTTGCCACGTAGATCGATAATGATGTTCTGAGTTTTATAGTGATTAATGAAGCGTAGTAATTCCGCAGACATGTCATCCATTTTGGACATTGAGCTGTATTTCTCAAAGTTAACGTAGACGGTTTTACCTTTATCCGCTGCACCATACCAAAGGTTATCATCAACACCTCCATAAGGCTTGAAGGGTAGATTCTGTTTGAAGTTAATGCGCTGTGTGATCTGGTTTTGATTGGTCGCAGTCAAATGATACTTGAAACTTTGCTCCATGTTTTTAAAGGTAAACTCAACAGAGTTTTTAGCATTGATTAAACCAAGGCCACGTAACAACTCGGCGCTTGTCATAAATTCGGCGACGCGGACTGGAGTTGAATAGTTATTGTCTGCAAAAGGCACAATTTCTGCAAAAAGGGCATACACGCTTTTTATTGGTTTGCCATTAATTGCAACTAGCTCGCTACCGATTAAGTTAGAGTATTCATTGGAAGAGCCCGTGACCAGAACTTCATCATTAATGATTTTAAGCTCAATCGGAAATTTATGGTGTTTTTGATCCCAAAGAGGAATGGTGGTGTGGCCATCGCCGACTTTGCGGGTCAGACGCATTAGCTCAACAATAACCTGCTCATGGGATAAAGTACGAAGTTGGCTTTTGATGCCCTTAATTTCGCGCTCGAATTCTTTATAAGATAGTTGGTGATAGAGGTCGATGTGCTTTTCTTCAAGAATTTTCCAGTAAGCATCAATATCCTGACTCCATTTTTCAGCCGCCATTTGATCAACGGCGCTGGCAGTATTAACGGTCAAAGCCGCTAATAAAGGAAGCGCGAAGAACGTAGACAATGCTTTTATACTGAAAAATTTCATATTAGACCTTCCTAGTCGGTTAATTAATTGAAGAAGTTGTACTATTTATCAAAACTGTCAGGATTCTTTACATCTCTGTAACGCCTATAATATACCTGTCAGAATTTTTTACAACTAATTCTAGTCCATAAATGTAAAATAATTTGACACTTTCTGTGTGGATAGCTCCTTCAATCAGTAAATTGTTTAATATTTAACCATATCAAACATCGAATGAGTGTGAATATCAAATGAACCTTGCCGATCAAATGTAAAACTTACCTAAGAAAGCCGAGAGTTCGCAAATTTGAAGATTGATGATAATAAAAACAGAGGGTTAGCTGAGATTTGAGCAACGTCTGATCAACTGGACAATCATGACAATAGCAACCGATGCAAACATCAATATTGCGAAATTGAGGGGGGTTCCATCAAATAGAAGTGCCAGAATGGGGCCTGCCAGAGCGCCACTGCCAAAACGAAGGGTGCCAATTACCGCGGTCGCGGTACCGGTTTGTTGCGGAAATTGATTCAGGATCAGGCCATCTGAGTTGACGGTTATGAGCGCCAATGAGCCAATGAGTGGGAATAATGCACCGACGGTCCAATACAATGACCAATCGAGTATGGTGACCAGCACCAGCCACAAGGCAAAGAAATTGGCAATTAAAGTACCTATGATCAACATCTTGGCTGAACCTGCACGTTCAACAACTCGACTATTGATAATATTTGTAATCATTAGAGCAACAACATTGGCGCCAAATAAAATACTGAACTTGCCCTCCGAAATGCCAAAATACTCAATATAAACAAAGGAGATGGTGGTGATGTAGCAGAAAAAGCCAAAGGAACCCATCATAGAGCTGATGATATTGAGCCTCGAGGCGGGATGGCTAAAAACCAGTTTGTAATTACTGGCAAACTCATGCAGCCAGTTGCGCTCCGAACGTAAGGGCAGCTTGCGTGGCAGTTTCCAGAGCACTAACAACAGAATCAGAATCGCATAACCAGTCAGGCTCAGGAAAATGGTGCGCCAAACCGATAATTCTAATATGAGACTACCAATGCCTGGAGCGATCATCGGTGCCACCATCATGATCAGGCTGAC
>JAPHRL010000130.1 GCA_026195755.1 Kangiella sp.
GTTTTCGGTGTAAGTGCCGTGAATCGCCATGTAGCTTGGGTCGCGGTAACCCGCTTTATTTAAGGCATGCAACTCAGGGGTTGTGAAGCGGCTGTCCAGACGACCAATGGTCTCGCCTTCTGCGCGTTTAATATTGTGCACAAAGTCATTCAGAGAAATGCGTAAATCTTTCTCCATCACCAGATCAACTGACAGACCGGTGAAATCAGCCACTCGCTCAGCAATGGCGCGCTTCTTGCGCGGTTCAAGGTTATCGCCCTGCAATAAGGCCAACGCATATTCGTTTAAGGCAAACTCTTTAGCCTGCTCAATAGCATTTTGCAAATTGGCATCCAGAGGCGCTTTCAGTTTTTTGTGATACCAGGCAGCAGCGGTGTAGCTAGGTAACATGGTCACTGGCGGTAGCAAATCCATCTGATCATTGAAGTCATCCAGCTGGAAATTAAGAACGCTGGAAACCAGCATGATGCCATTGAAATAAACCCCATGGTTCTGCCCCATGTGGTAGGCGATACCGGCAGAACGAGTGGTACCGTAACTTTCACCAATCAAAAACTTTGGCGAGCTCCAACGCTCGTTGCGCGTCATATACAGACGAATAAACTCAGAGACCGTCGAAATGTCTTCCCAGACACCGTGGAAGTCTTCGTTAGTGCCTTTGTCATGCGCGCGGCTGTAGCCAGTGCCAACAGGATCGATAAAGACGATATCGGTTAAATCCAGTAGTGAGTATTCATTGTCCACCATCTCAAACGGTGGCTTTAATGGAAAACCCTCTTTATCCATCACCACGCGTTTCGGGCCAAGCGTTCCCATATGCAACCAGACTGATGCTGAGCCAGGGCCACCGTTGTAGGCAAAGGTAATCGGACGGTTTTTGGATTTGGCGCCTTTCTGGGTGTAGGCCGTGAAGAAAATCGAGCCAATCACTTCATTTTTATCGTTGTAAACAAACGAATTACCGGTCTCGGCCTTGTAGTTGATGGTTTTACCGCCGACTTTAGTCGAATGTTCGGTAATAACGGTTTTCTCTTCAGAATACGGGTTAGGCGCTTCTGACTTTTCTTCAGCCGCAAAAGCAGCAAAGGATAAAGTCATACTCAATAACAGGACTGCGAATTTCATAGTACTTCCCCAAATAAGAATACATAAACACAATTTAACTCAACAGCCTAGCAATATTGGTCAATTGAGCAAGCGGGGATTTGTAAGAAATGTTATCGGTAGGGCAATGTCTTTGAGGAGGCTGAAACCTTTCAATTGCTTAGCTGAAGCAATATACTCAGCAAAAAACGTAATAATTTAAAAATTAACAACATAAAAGGGATAAAGATGAAACCTATTCATTATTTGGGGTTAGCCGTTCGACTTTTTGCAATTTGTTTGATGGTCTATGGAGTTTCTAATTTAATCCAAGTCTTTTTTTCACCTGTATATGGTTTTTCAAATGAAGACTCTTTTATTGTCTATTTATTGGTTTCACTGATACCGATACTGCTATCGATTTTTCTTTGGCTATTTCCATTAACCATTGCTAGAAAAATTCTCGGGCCAGAAGAAAAAGAATTTGAGCCTGTAAATCCCAAAGGCATTCTTGCTGTTCTGATTGCTTCAATCGGCTTATTCTATTTATTTGAGTCAGTAATTGATGGGCTCTACTGGTTAACACTTTACAGGATGATGTCAGAGCCTCCCTATACCATGATGACACTTACTCATTATGATAAAGCCTCTATTGCATCGAGTATTATTGAATGTATTTTAGCTGTTGCGCTACTTTGTTTTTGCAAATCAATAGCGAAGTTAATAGCACGTATTTCCCGATAAATTGTTTAGCGCTCTTAAAGTTAAATATCTCGTTGTTATAAATGTAAGAGCAGCGGGATGATTATCATTTTCATTTCGTTTAATTATTTCTAGAATTAGTAATAAGTCCTGCCTTTTATCCCTAAATATTCTCGTGCGAATAGTTGCCTGTAAAAATGCCAATCGAATACTTCTTATATTAAAATCTTATGTTATCCTGAGGTGCGATGGTAATGACTGCTTAGGGATATTTCTTGATGGAAGAGTGACTTAAGGTTCATGTATGGACTCGGTAGAGGCGGAATTTTTGACGCTATAGTTATTGCCTATCACTTCATATATGAATTAAAACAGGCCTTTATGGATTCGCTTGATCCAGATCAAGTATTCAATATCGGTCCTTCCTTATGATCACACTGCTAAAACACCCTGAGTTTATGTAAGTCCTTGGTTTATAAGGAAGGTTATGATGAGTGAGCTTAAAAAAGATAATTATAACTATAAGGTCATAAGGCAATTTGCCATTATGTCTGTAGTTTGGGGAATTGTTGGCATGGCGGTTGGGGTTTTAATCGCTGCCCAGTTGATGTTCCCAGCGTTGAATTTCGATACCTCCTGGCTGTCTTTTGGCCGTCTCCGTCCTCTGCACACAAACGCCGTTGTTTTTGCGTTCGGTGGTTGTGTGTTGATGGCAACATCACTGCATTGTGTTCAGCGAACCAGTTATGCGCGTCTGATCAGCGATAAGCTGGCGGCGTTTGTGTTCTGGGGCTGGCAGCTGGTGATTGTGTTGGCGGCGATTACATTGCCAATGGGGTTAACCTCTACTAAAGAATACGCTGAGCTTGAGTGGCCAATCGATATCTTAATCGCTATCGTCTGGGTTGCTTATGCCATACTATTCTTCGGCACCGTCATGAAGCGTAAGGTCTCGCACATTTATGTGGCTAACTGGTTCTTTGGCGCATTCATCATCACTATTGCGGTGTTGCACATTGTGAACAGTGCGGCATTGCCGATTGACTGGACTTCATGGAAGTCTTACTCAGTTTACTCGGGTGCGATTGATGCCATGGTTCAGTGGTGGTATGGACATAACGCGGTTGGCTTCTATCTGACAGCAGGTTTCCTCGGCATCATGTACTACTATGTACCGAAGCAGGCAGGCCGTCCGATTTACTCCTACCGTCTGTCGATTGTTCACTTCTGGGCATTGATTGCGATTTATATGTGGGCCGGTCCTCACCACTTGCATTACAGCTCATTGCCTGACTGGGCTCAGTCTTTAGGTATGGTCTTCTCCTTGATTCTGCTTGCTCCATCATGGGGTGGCATGATCAACGGTATCATGACCTTATCCGGCGCATGGCATAAGCTTCGCACGGATCCAATCATCAAGTTCCTGATCGTTTCTCTATCTTTCTATGGCATGTCGACTTTCGAAGGTCCAATGATGTCCATCAAGACAGTGAATGCTTTATCGCATAACACTGACTGGACTGTGGGCCACGTCCACGCTGGTGCATTAGGCTGGGTTGCGATGGTATCGATTGGTGCACTCTACGCGATGATTCCTTCCATCTTTGGTAAAGAGAAGATGCATAGCACCAGCTTGATCAATATGCACTTCTGGTTGTCGACTATCGGTGTGGTTCTTTATATCGCAGCAATGTGGATTGCGGGTGTGACTCAAGGTTTGATGTGGCGTGCAACTAACTCTGACGGTACTTTAACGTATTCATTCGTGCAGAGTTTAGAAGCGACCTATCCTTACTATGGTATTCGTTTACTCGGCGGCATTATCTTCCTGGCCGGTATGTTCGTCATGGCATACAACGTGATGAAGACTATTTCTGGCGCTAAAAATGCGGATACTCGTATCCCACAGCCAGCGCATTAGGAGGGCACACAGATGAATCATGAAAAAGTCGAAAAGAATGTTGGTTTAATGGGTATTTTAATTGTGGTTGCCATCAGTTTTGGTGGCCTTGCCGAAATCGTGCCCTTATTCTTCCTTAAGGATACTACGCAACCTATTTCAACGTTGCGACCTTATACTGCGCTTGAGCTGGAAGGCCGTGATATTTATATCCGTGAAGGGTGCCACGTATGTCATACCCAGATGGTACGTCCGTTCCGCGCAGAAACGGAACGTTATGGTCACTACTCTGTAGCGGGTGAAGACGTCTATGAATTCCCATTCCTGTGGGGCTCAAAACGTACGGGGCCCGATTTGGCACGAGTTGGTGGTCGCTATTCGGATGAATGGCATTACGTTCACCTGATGAATCCTCGCGATCCAGTTCCTGAGTCGAACATGCCATCTTTTCCATGGCTAGATGAAAATATTCTAGATGGTGAGAAGACCGCTGCCAAGATGAAAACCATGCGCAAGTTAGGCGTTCCCTATACTGACGAAGAAATTGCTAACGCAAAAGATCAGGTTGCAGGTGAAAAAGAAATCACTGCCTTGATTGCGTATTTGCAATCACTTGGTCATGAGCATGGCACAGTACAAGATTCAGGAGGTGAGTGATGGATATTAATATTTTTCGTGGCGTTATGACCCTGATTATTATGCTGCTGTTTATCGGCCTCTGTATTTGGGTTTACTCAAAAAAACGTAAGCCAATGTATGAAGATGCAGCGCGTATGGCTTTGGATGAAGATGATAGAAGTTCTAGCTCATCCAGCAATCGTAAAGAGGCGGTGACTCATGAGTAATGCACTAAGTTTTTATATTATTCTGATCGTTGCCATCAATATTCTTGGTTGTGTAGCACTACTATTTTTCACTCGTAAGAAGAAGCAAAGTGGCGAACAGGGAAAAACAACCGGGCATGTATACGATGGTATCGAAGAGTATGACAACCCCATGCCGCGTTGGTGGTTATGGTTGTTCTATATCACTATTGTGTTTGCAGTAATCTATCTAATTTTGTACCCCGGCTTAGGTAAGTTCCAGGGCGTATTAGGTTGGTCACAAATCGGTCAATATGAAGAGGAAGTGGCGGAAGCAGACGCTAAGTATATGCCTCTCTTTGAAAAGTATGCAGCTATGCCTGTGGAAGCTTTGCAGGATGAGCCTGAAGCGTTGCAAATGGGGCAGTCAATCTTTGCTAACACCTGTTTCGGTTGTCATGGCGCGGATGGCCGCGGTGGTATCGGTTTCCCTAATCTGACTGATGATGACTGGTTATATGGTGGCACACCTGATGACATTATGTATTCAATTATGGAAGGTCGTAAAGGTGCGATGCCTGCCTGGGGTGGTGCTTTAGGTGAAGAAGGTGTTTCGCAGGTCGTTCACTATATTTTGAGCGAAAACGAAGTGGAGCGTACTTTCAAGCCAAATTTAGTGGATGAAGGTAAAGCGAAATATGAAGCTATGTGTGCTGTTTGCCACGGCAAAGACCTGACCGGTAATACGGCGATGGGTGCTCCTAACCTGAAAGATACAACCTGGCTGCATGGCGGCTCCATTAGTATGATTAAAGATGTGATTGAGAATGGTATTCAGGCCAATATGCCAGCTCATGATAAAATATTAGGTAAACAAAAAGCGCACCTGGTTACTGCCTATGTGTATAGCTTGTCTCATGCAGACGATGAGCAAAACCAACAGTAAAAAAAGGTAATATTGATCCAAACATTAATGCAGGTTTGAGCAATGAGCGAACAACAAGATACTTACGTCGTCGGTGACGAGCAAGA
>JAPHRL010000127.1 GCA_026195755.1 Kangiella sp.
GGAAGATCTTTACCCTCTGCTACCAGCCGATAGGCGCAGGTGTCTGGCAGCCAGAAGTATTCTTCAACGGTGTCTGCAGTCAGTTGGACGCAGTCTGGAACTTTTGAGGTTCGGTTCTCATAATCAGTACAGGCTAAGCTCTTAGTATTAAGCAAGCGACAGGAAACATCGGTTTGCATCAAGAGGTCATCGTCATCGTCGATAAACTGTACACAGCAGCATTTAGCGCACCCGTCGCACAGTGATTCCCACTGCTCATGCGTCATGTCTTTTAACGCTGTGGTGAGCCAAAATTTATCGACTGACATCGTTATTTATTACCTGCTATCAGTTGCGCTATCTCTTCTTCGCTTGGTGGCATTTGCAAAAAGTAGCCCTCTTCTTCCAGCCTAGCTTTAACTTCAGCAATATCACACAAGGCTAAACTCTGGCGTTCATTCAAATCCAGATGCATGACCAGTTCAGGCTCACCCCAAACCTGGGTCAAGCCCTCTGGCAAATCTTCGAAATCTGTCTCGTAGGGAACATAAAGATAGGTATCGGGTTTCTTGGCACTTTTATAAATACTGCACATCATAATGAGGTTTCTCGTAAAACTTTAGGTTGCAACACATAGTAAACAAATGGTTAAACTCTAAGCTTTGAACTCTAAGCTTTGAACTCTAAGTAAAAAGCTAGATAAATTCTTGCATGGCCTGTTGAAAAGGTTCGGCAAGCAAACGCTGACGCCAGCTGTTCCAGAACCGATTAGGACGCCCCTTAAAGCCTAGTGTCATCTTTATATAGTACTCGATCAGACGTCGATTACATAAGGCTTCTGCCGGGATATTGTTCTGACTAGCCACTTTTTCAACCTTGACTTTCAAGGCATTGAACATCGCTTTACTCTTGGGTATTTTATGAAAAGGCTGTAGCGGCTCCGGCCACTGTTCTTTGTCAATCTGATCTGCCTGCTCAACCTGACGAATCATTTCGGCGCCATACTTGCGAATACTTCCTCGATGGCAGCCCATAGAAAGTAAATCACTAATACTCGTGTTTTCTTTCTGGCAAACCTCAATCAGATGATGATCTCGAAACACAAAGGTCTTAGGAATATTGTTGTCTCGAGCTAGCGTTTCACGCCATTGGGCCAGTTTTTGCAAGCGGTTGAGCTGGAATTGATTTAAACGAAAAGCACCTTTCACTTTAAGGTAAGCTTCGGCGTAATCATCTGCCTGAATAATGGCTGCAAAAATACTGTTTACATCCTCAACTACACATTCAAACAAGCCTTTTTCCAACAGACTGTCGCGTAATCGATAATAGACAGGTATCAAGTATTGAACGTCCTGTGCTGCATACACTTTCTGTTCCTGAGTTAATGGCCGTTGCAACCAGTCGGTTTTAGTATGTTCCTTATCCAGAACAATACTTAAGAATTGTTCGACAATGTTTCCGTAACCAACACTGAGACCAATACCATCAAGTGACGCTGCAATTTGCGTATCGAAAACCTGGTTAAACTCAAAACCATATTGGTGATAAAGCGCTTCAAGATCTTCACTACAACTATGCAGGGCTTTGACTACTAATGATGAAGCAAACAACTCGGTTAATGCCGATAAATCATCGCAGGCCAAAGGATCAATCAGGTAAATTTCCTTACCATCATAAATCTGAATCAGAGCAAGTCGATGAAAATAAGTATTTGTTCTGTCGAACTCGGTATCGACAGCGAGCTCTTTAAGAGTTAACCAGAAGTTACAAAGCTCCTGTAAACGCTCGGGCTCAGACACCGTTTCAACATGAACTGAGTCTTGGTGTTGCTCTAAATGAAATCGTACCAATTTAATGCTCCTGACGCTCTTTATGAGCGTCATGGGATGTAGGATTATCTGCGTACTTATTTACGCAATTCTTTACGGAGGATTTTGCCCACGTTACTTTTTGGAAGTTCATCTCTGAACTCAACAACTTTCGGGATCTTGTATCCAGTTAAGTGCTCACGAGTATGTTTGATCACATCACTTTCGCTTAAGGTACTGTCTTTTTTGACTACTACTACTTTTACCACTTCACCCTTCACCTCGTCCGGCTCGCCAATAGCAGCCACTTCTAAAACGCCTGGGTGAAGCGCAACAACATCTTCGATCTCGTTCGGATAAACGTTAAAACCGGATACCAGAATCATGTCTTTTTTACGGTCAACAATACGCAAGAAGCCTTTTTCATCGATAGTCGCCATGTCGCCGGTTGCTAACCAACCATCTTCCTTTAGAACTTCTGCGGTTTCTTGTGGACGATTCAGATAACCCTTCATAATTTGAGGGCCTTTGACCCAAAGCTCACCAGGCTGACCTATTTCAACTTCGCTACCCTCTTCGTCTCGAATTTCAACATCAGTAGAGGGAATCGGCAAACCAATAGTGCCATTATAAGATTCTAAATCGAGAGGGTTCATGCTCACTACGGGTGATGTTTCGGTCAAGCCATAACCTTCAAGTAGCGGTGTTTTAGTCAGCTCTTGCCATCTTTCTGCAACTGACTTTTGTACGGCCATGCCGCCACCGACAGACAGTTTTAATTGACTGAAATCCAACTCACGAAATGCGGGGGTGTTTAACAGGCCATTAAATAAAGTGTTGACCCCTGTTAAAGCCGTGAATGGATATTTTTTGAGTGTTTTACAGAAATCTTTCATGTCGCGCGGGTTGGTAATATAGACATTATGCCCACCTGCCTTTGTGAAGAGCAGGCAGTTCACGCATAAAGAAAAAATATGATAAAGAGGAAGCGCTGTAATAATCGTTTCCTGCCCTTCATCAAGGAACGGTCCCATCCAGGCATGAGTTTGCAACACGTTGGCAACCATATTGCGATGCGTCAGCACGGCCCCTTTTGAGACACCAGTTGTTCCTCCCGTATATTGCAAAAAGGCTGTATCCTCAGCAGTCAGCTCGACAGGCTTAACTTCTTGCGCAGCACCCTTTTGCATAGCATCAACAAAATTATGCGATGACTCGAGATTAAAACTGGGCACCATCTTTTTAATATACTTAACGACAAAGTTCACAATGAAGCGCTTTGGCTGAGAACACATATCTCCAACCTGAGTGACGATGATATGTTTTAAATTGGTTTTCTCGACAACGCTCTGCAAAGTATCGCCAAAATTGGCCAAGATAACGATAGCGTTGGCTTCACTATCATTAAGCTGATGCTCAAGCTCTCGCGGCGTATATAGGGGATTAACGTTAACCACAGCCAGGCCAGCACGGAAAGCGCCGAACAGACAAACAGGATATTGCAATAAATTCGGCATCATCAGGGCAAGCTTGTCGCCTTTTTGAAGCCCTAATTCATTTTGCAGGTAGGAAGCAAAATCTTGAGCTTTCTGATCCAGCTCGCGGTAGGTCAAGGTGATGCCCAAATTAGTGACGGCCGGCCTATCACCGAATTTTTCGACACTTTCATCGAAAATAGCCATCAGGCTGGAATACTGTTCAGGATCAATTGTTTGCTGAACTTCTTTTGGGTAATGCTTTAACCAGATTTTTTCCATGTAGCTTCCTGTTATAGCTATGATTAATAAATTTTATGGCCAAGAAAAGTAACCGATTGTACCGAATAAGGCAACTTTTAACCGCCAGTTGGGATATTTTGAGCGTAATTTTCCAATAGCTGCTTAACTTTCTATCTAACCCTGATTAAATTTTGCCCAAAAGTCCAGTATCGGCTCCGCTACCTGTTGCGGATATTGCATGTGCAAATGATGGCCACCCTCAAGGTCGATCCATTCAGACTGTTGCAGATAGGACAGCCTTTTCTCAATGGCCGGCTTTTCCTGCAACATCCCTTGCTTACCACGAATAAACAATACTTCAGCTGCCACATTATTCATTAAGGCTTCAAGTTGGGGCTCAGTCATACGAATCCACGAGGCATTCTTTAAACGCGCATCACTTGACCACTGATAGCCTCGGTCACACAGTGTGACACCGCGTTCAATTAAAGGTAACAAAGTCTCTGCACTCAGTTCGCTTACCTGTGCTCGGGCATTCGCCGCTTCTTCAATCGAGCCGAAATAGCGCTTCTGGCTACGTTTAGCTTTGCGCTGTTCAATGGCTTGCGCCAATTGCTCAATGGTTTGTTCAGGCGTTGATATAAAAGGCCCGAGCGCATCAATAGAGACCAGACTTTTAACACGATTAGGCACTGCTCCGGCGTAAATCATTGCCAATGCAGCGCCCATAGAATGCCCTAATATATGGCATTTATCGATATGAAGAACATCCAGCGCACCATCAATGATCGAAATTCCTGAAACAAACTGATAGTCCGCATCTTCCGACAAATGTTCAGACTGACCATGCCCCGGAAACTCTATGGCAATCAGGCGGTACTTGTCTGCCAGAAAAGGAGCCAGAGAGTGGAATGTAGCGGCATTATCCAGCCATCCATGCAAGCACAGAATGGGTTCAGCCTTTGGGTCGCCCCACTCCAGTACAGCAATCTTATTATGGTGGATTTGGAAGTGATATTCCTGGTCAAATTTGACGTGCATAGTCTTATGTCTCAATCATTTATTTGGATATAAAAACTATTAGAGAATAGCATAGCGCATAAAAAAAGGGCCATTTACATGACCCATATGAGGAAATAATTACTCATTAAAAGAGAAGTGACAATGACAACCTGAAAAACAACTCCACAATTTCGCATCTAGCCAAGACTGCTTCATTGCTTTTCGTATATATTTTGAACAGTTGTCATGCATAAAGTTCCAACAATGCTGCATTTTTTTATGCAATTTCTCTGAATTATAGTCCATAATTAATGAAACAATAGCTTACATTGCTTTGTTAACAAGATGCTTTAAATTTTCCTCGGTCGTAAAGCGTCCTTTTTCGTCTTTAGTAACTTTGCCAAGGCATGTTTCTGGATCATGAGTAAAGTAAAGATGGCCATTTTCCTCGATTAAGCGATCAAGTAACAGCTTCTTTTCCTCAATCAAATTTTCCGGGAAACGATCGTACCCCATGGTGATAGGCAGATGAACCCAAGGCACACCAGGAATTAGGTCAGCCGCAAAGACTACCGAACCCTGCTCTGTTGTAATTTCAGTAAGCAGCATCCCCGGAGTATGACCATTAGAGACAAAAAATCGATAATCATCGCCCAGTAACTCACTGTGCTCTCCTTCGACCAAATGCAAACGGCCTGTTTGCTCGATTAAATCGGTAAGACCTGGAATAAAAGAGGCTTTATCACGAGGGTGAGGATTATTGGCTCTCTCCCACGCTTCTTTGCCAATGATAAATTCGGCGTTGGGGAACAGCAGCTCAGGCTCCTTGCCCTCTTGCCATTGACTTAGCAGGCCGCCGGCATGGTCGAAATGCAGGTGAGAAAGCACTAATATATCGATATCCTCATGACTAACACCTGCCTCGGCAAGAGATTTCAACAGCACATGCTCATCTTCCTGTACCCCGTAGCGATCTTTAAACTTAGGCTCGAAGAATGCTCCGATACCGGTTTCAAATAGAATGTTTTTGTCGCCATCTTTAACCAGTAAAGCACGACACACCAGGTCAATTCGGTTCTGCTCATCCACCTCTACCCAGCGTTGCCATAAGGCTTTGGGGGCATTACCAAACATGGCACCACCGTCCAGTTTCTGTGAGTTTCCAAGAATCGAGTAAAACTGTTTTGTCATGTTATAACCTTTTTGTTTCGTCTACGGTTTCGCCTTTATAGTGGATTTCCTCCACACGAAATGCAAACCGATCATTGGTTTTGCTAAAATCCGCACCACCCAAATTGATGGCTACTGGAATATGAGTGCTGGTTACCTGAGTCAGGTTCCAGGTTGGGTCGACCGCAATCCAATGTCCATCCACCAGAACCTCCACCCAAACATGGCCACCAAAGCGTTTTTCATGATCACCCAAATACACCAACCCATTAACTTCTCTTGCCGGAATTTGAGCCGCCGATAGCATCTCAATGAGTAGTTGAGTATATTCGGTGCAATCACCAATTTTGTTATCTAGGATATCATCAATATTGAAGCCCGCTGGGACAGGTTGATAATTCAGATAGTCGTAAACAAAGCTCACCAAAGTCTCTACTTTCTGCCAATCATTATTTGATTCTGTAACGGCCTCCAATGCCAACTCGCGTGCAATCGGGTTGAGCCGCTTATCAGCGACCTTACCGATTGAGGCTATATCCTTACTTGATGCCTTATATCGACTGCCAGAGTTTAATTGAATAGTCTGCTGACCATCATTAACAGTGACCGCAGGATGATGCTCAAACCAGTCAAGGCGACCATTCTGCAAGCCCAGCGTTAGCGATTGGATATTATTAGCAGCGCCAAGGGGCTTATCCACCGCGACACCGCTATTGAGATAGAGATCGCTTTGCATTTCAGGGCTAAGAGTCACTTGTCGGCTACTGGCAACGTACTCCATGCCGTTTGTGAACGCATGCAACTTCGGCTGCCCTTCTTTAGACAGCCTGAGCCAGCTTATTTCATTATTAGGATGCTGTTGTTGCAAAGCGATATAGGGTCGATTGGGCTTAGGCTTAAGTACCTGATAATGACTCGTTTCGACTTCAAAGTTACGTGTATTTAAGTTTTTGACATCGAAAGTCTCAGTTGGTGACGGTACTGACCGCTCAATCAGATTCGACAGCATAAAGTAATCGCTCAAGTGATAGTCTACAGTTGGCAAGGTTTTGTGATAACTCTTGCCATTACGCTTTTCAGTAACGGTAAGCTCTTCATCATTGGTAAAAGAAGTTTCCACTTGCAACTGTGGTTCTTCTGAATAGAGTCTCCCTCCCAGTAGTTCATAGGGAGTCTGGTTAGAAAAGTATAATTCTCGAACGTAACGAAATTGAAAGCGGCGACCTTGAACCCGCCCTTCCATAAAGTCATCCTCTATAACCGTAAACTGATCGTCTTGCTCAAGAAGCTCAACACTAGCTCGACCCACAGCCTGATTATGCCAGTTAATTTGATACCACTGCTTGAAAGGTTCGATAGTGGCTAAGTCGTAGCGGTATTTAGGAGAAGATTCTCGCAGCCCCAGCCACAATAGGGCAGCAACTGCGAGTATTAATACACAGAGTTGAAAAAAGCGATGTTTAAATAGCGTCGTTAGCCTCGTCATGCTTGGCTATTTTAAAGTTCAGCATCCCATAAATAAAGGAAACAATTGGGTTAACAAGGTTGAAGAAGCAATAAACCCAGTATGCACCGGTTGCGACACCCAAAGTGGCCGCCATATAAGCACCACAGGTATTCCATGGAATCAATGGTGAAGTAATGGTTCCCGCGTCTTCCAGCGTTCTCGACAAGTTCTTGGCATCAAGCCCTCGTCGCTTGAATTCAGCACGATACATACGACCCGGCAGGACAATGGCAATGTATTGATCTGCAGCTATGATATTCATACCGATACAGGTCAATAACACTGAGCCAATCAATGAACCCGTCGATTTGGCCATGCCGATGATCGA
>JAPHRL010000010.1 GCA_026195755.1 Kangiella sp.
TTCATTAAATCGAGTCGTTGAGGTGGGTGCCCAAGTCGTAGCCTCGAAGGAACAAAGTGACTTCGAGCTTTATTGAATATTCCTCGATTACGCTAACGCTTATTCCCTAAAGGGATTCCTAAAGTCACAGGCTACATTATCTAGGTCTAACCTAGCCTATAGTTATAGTAAAGACACGGTGTCCAATGGTATGATGCGGCATATGCACACCAACAAATTCTCCCTATGAAATTATTAGTTCGAAATCTTGCACGCACCACTACCGAAGAACAAGTTATAGCACTATTCGAAGAGTTCGGTACCGTTCAGTGGTGCAATTTAATTATGGATAAAGCTACTGGTGGCTCGAAAGGCTTCGGCTTTGTTGAGATGCCTAAGATCGGCGAGGCCAAAGCGGCAACCAAGAATCTTAATGGCCGCAACGTTGATGGCAATAAAATCCGTGTTAAAAAAGCAGAAGATAAAAAAGAAGCTGAATAATCTAAGGCTTTTAGACCAAAATGTAGTCAAAGTAACCTGTTACTTTTCAATTATTCGCACCAACCCTCGATTACGACTGAAGGAAGTACCCTTGGTGCGCTAAAGCTAATTTCCTAAAGGGATTCCTAAAGTCACAGGCTACAACAGTACAATACTTTATACAAAACTGATTATTTCCCTATTACAAATCCAGTGCTAGACTGAGTCCTATCTTTATATCAATAAGAATTTAATTGGGGGTTATATGTTTTTATCTAAAAGTACTATTAAGTTAGTTATTCTTGGCTTGCTTGTTTTATTCAGTGGTTTTGCGGTGGCTGCAGACTCCAATAAAGATAAACTGAAGCAGATGCTGGATGGGGCTAACAATCAGCAAACCGTTTCAAGCATTTCTGATCAGTTAATGACGGGGCATTGGATTGGGGTCTATGACTATAACAATCGAACTGTCGATACGCCTCCACCAAATAGCTTCTCCATGGTAATGGAGAAGGTAAACAGTGGAATCGTTGCAATGATTTTAGAACCCGATCTTAACCCTCAGTATTACGCACAAGTTGCTGAAGTTATCAATCCACGCATCAATGGTAATACCTTTAAGTTCACCAAAAAGTACAGCAGCGGCACAATTATTGACTACTCTCTTGAGATTGATGTAAATAACCGTGCCATGACCGGAAGCTGGAACATCAAGAATGGGCCTTCAGGAATTGTTCAAATGATTAAATTCGAAGCTAATGAACTCCAATAGACTCCCCATTCGATTGTAATGCCTCTTTTAGTGAAGAGGCATTATCCGTTGTTATAACCAGAGTACGTTTCTGGTCTTTTATTCTTAATTCGATGGCTGATTTGCCACGACCAATATATCCCAGCTGTTTGAGTTTGATTCTATAACCATAACCCAAAAATTCCGCTGCAAGATTCCCTTCCTTATCCTCAACAGATTCAATATCCTTTAGTGCAACCTTGGTTTTGCCAAACTTGCCAAGGCTTACGAAAAGATACTCATCTTCAACCTTGGTAATAATGGCAATTTTCGACACATACCAGGCCACCAAAGCGGTAATGGCACAGATCAGCAATGCCCAATGGCTGGCAATGCCATTCGCTGGAACGGGTTTACCGAGAAACTCCTGTTCATAAAACGAATATCCAAATAATGCCGAAAGGAAGACCAGCAAAATGGTGACTGCCAGTATCAGCTTTTTAGGCATGATTGGTTGCTTTTCAAAATAGTTCACTACTGAATACCTGTTTTCCTGTTTGTTAACATTAATTCTAAATTGGCCTGAGTCGGTATGCAATTAGTGATCTCACCATTATTTTCGAGTTCCCTCATTTGACAGGCATATTCGGTTTGTTCCATAGTGTCAGTGTAGATTTTGTAATTACTTAAGGAGCTACGGATGCAGTTCCAATGTAACGATGCAACCATTGAAAACACGTTACTTCCCCATAGAAAGCTTGAAGAGATTATTCAGGCGCAAACTTCAATTGCCCGCCTTGGTATCAACTTTGGTTCTATTCTTAACGAAGCCGCCCAACAGTCTCAAAAATTAACCAACGCAGATGGCGCGGTTATTGAGCTAATTGAAGAAGATGAGATGGTAATCAGAGCTGCTTCTGGTATCGCTTCTCAGTATTACGGATTCAGGAGAAATAGCGCTAATAACATGTCATCCATCGCTATCCAAACCAAACAGGCACTTATTGCCAACGATACCGAAAATGACACCAGAGTCGATCAAGTTTCCCGAACAGCTATTGGCCATCGTTCGATGATTGTCTTTCCTTTATTCTATGAGAAGAAGGTGGTAGGTGTTTTAAAAGTTGTCTCAAAGAAACGAAACTTTTTTTCGATGGCAGAGCTTAAAGTCATTGCTTATATGTCAGAGCTGGTTGCAAGCACCATGTTCCATGCACAGTACTATGCTCAAGATGAGCTGTTCCGCCGCGCCACTCAAGATGAGTTAACCGGTATTCCTAACCGAGCATTATTCATGGATCACCTGCACCAGAATGTTGCCCACGCAAAACGCGATGGCAGCAAAGTAGCAGTGATAGCCATTGATATGGATGACCTGAAAATTTTGAATGACAATCACGGGCATCATATTGGTGATAAAGCATTAAAAGCACTGGCGGAAAGGTTTTTAGACAAAATAAGAAGCTCCGATACAGTTGCCCGCTTCGGGGGAGATGAGTTTGCCATTACCTTATCTCCTGTCGATGGAAAGCAATCAGCAGAAACTGTTGTTGCTAACTTAGTTGACTCACTGAAAGAACCTATGCATGAGGATGGTAAAGAGTTCAAGCTAGGCGCCAGTTTTGGTATGGCCGTTTTTCCTGATGACACAGATGATGTGGAGGAGTTGCTTGAAATAGCCGATCAGAATATGTTCATAAACAAGCGGGAACGTAAAAAAGTTCGAATGTAACCACATTTTCACGCATAGTCCACTCCAAGCTGGTTACAATCTAATTTCCAGTGCAA
>JAPHRL010000030.1 GCA_026195755.1 Kangiella sp.
AGACCTTGTTCTGCCGCTTTATGTTGCAAATAATCCACCCGAATCTTGCGGGCGTGCAATAAGAGGCGATTAATACAATCTTGTAGTTCCTGCTGCTCATTACCTTGGATACGCTCTTCGCGTTCGCTCATGGCTAAACTGGCCAGGCGATCATACAGCTTGGTATTGTCGCGCCAGTGCTCAAGCAGCATACTTGTATTGATCTTGGGGGTTTTATGAATAATTTCAAGTAATTGGTGCAAAAGTTTTGAGCCTTTATCAGGCAGCGTCTGCAGCCAGCCGTAATTATTAATGGCTAATGCAAGGCTCGGTTGTTGTAACAGCAGAGTGATAGCCAGTTGCAGCGTTTTGTTGGCTTTCGGGCTCTGCGGTGCGCTTTTTTCCGGTTTCCGAGGGTGTTGTGGCTGAGTTGGAGCCTCAATAATGGCGGCCAGTTTGCTCTCGGACAGATTGGCTTTTTCGGCCAGAGCACTGCTGAAGAACTCATGATAGATGGGATCCGTGATTTTATCGAGATACGGCTTAGCCAGATGTACCAGCTGTCCACGACCCGAAACGGAGCCTAAATCGACCTGAGAAGACAGGTGTTCGAGGATAAACTCAAATAATGGCGTGGCTTCACTGATCATCTGTTCAAACTGTTCTTTACCCACTTTGCGAACCATGGAATCCGGATCTTCGCCATCGGGCAGGAACATCAGGCGAATTTCACGACCTTCGCGCATTTGGGAGAGGCCATGTTCAAGTGCCCGTAGCGCGGCGTCACGACCGGCTCTATCACCATCAAAGCAAAGCACCAGCTCGCGCGCGGCTCGGAAAAGCTGCTGCAAATGGCTGCTGGTGGTCGCCGTGCCCAGTGTGGCAACGGCATAGTTGATGTCGAATTGAGCTAAAGCGACAACATCCATATAGCCTTCGACAATCAATAAGCGACTGAGCTTTCGATTGGCCTGGCGCGCCTGATATAAGCCATAGAGTTCATTACTTTTATGGAAGATTGGAGTTTCGGGTGAGTTGAGGTATTTCGGCTCCCCTTGACCCATAACGCGGCCACCAAAAGCAATCACACGGCCTCGTTTGTCTTTTATGGGGAACATGATGCGATCGCGGAAGCGGTCATACAGCGACTTGTCCTTGCGGATCAGCATGCCGCAATCGACCAGCTGTTGCTGCAGTTTCTTGTCCTGTTGCAGCTTAGGGAATACCGTTTCCAGGTTGCGCCATTCGCCCGGCACATAGCCAATCGCAAACTGCTTAGCGATTTCGCCACTTAAGCCACGGCTTTTCAGGTAATCTATCGCATTTTTGTTGCTTTTTAGCTGCTTTTGGTAGTAATTCGCGACTTTATCCATCAGATCGTAAAGTGAGGTGTCGACTTTAGGTTTGTTGGAGACCGTTTCTTCGCGCGGCACTTCCATACCCATCATTGCCGCTAATTCTTCGACCGCATCGGGGAATTCCAGACGGTCATACTCCATCAAAAAACCAATCGCGTTGCCATGCAGGCCACAGCCGAAGCAATGGTAGAACTGCTTATCCTGGCTTACTGTAAAAGAAGGCGTTTTTTCACCGTGGAAAGGGCAGCAGGCTTTATAGTTAGCCCCGGCTTTTTTCAGCGGCACACGCGAATCAATCAGGTCGACAATATCAACCCGAGCTAATAATTCGTGTATAAAATGTTGCGGGATAAGGCCCATGGAGTATTTATAATTAGGTAAGGCTTAATTGGGCAATCATAGCAGAGCTACTTGTTTTTACATAGTATGCGAATTGGAATAGTTCTTTGGTTGAGGTGTTGAATGGTATGGGGTGGTCATTGGCAACGCCATCACTTATTGCTATGGCGAGGTATTATTAATGTTCATTTTTTGGACGAGCAAAAAACGAACCAAAAAACTCGCCCCAAAAAGTTAGGCGCTTCGCGCTCCCCTCACTTCTCAAAATTACTTTACGTGCCGCAAAACGAAACATCCTTGTTTCGAATTTGCTAAATTGGGCTGTCCTGCCCAATTTACACTATAATTTTGAGCAATGAGGCTAACTTTTAACGGGGGAATTGGGTGCCAACTGCAAGTGTTGTCAGTTTAAAGTGGCTTACTTATTTGTCAAAAAGGTACAGGTGACACGGTATGACGGAACGAAAATAAGCGAGGAAAATTAACCGAGTCGGTTTTTGATTTTTCCGCTGACTTGTCCCATATCGGCACGGCCTTGTAATTGGGGCTTTAGAATGCCCATTACTTTGCCCATGTCTTTAATGGATTCTGCGCCGGTACTGCTGATGGCTTGCTCGATGAGTTCGGCAATTTCGTCATCAGTTAATGGCTTTGGAAGGAATTCTTGAAGGACTTCTATTTCGGCGTGTTCGACGTCGGCCAGTTCTTGACGGCCAGCATCTTCATACTGCTTGATAGACTCACGACGCTGTTTGACCATTTTATCTAAAATGGCAAGGATAGCGGTATCGTCTAGCTCAGTACGGGTATCGACTTCAACTTGCTTAATAGCAGACAGGACTAAACGTATAGTTGACAGGCGGGCCTTTTCTTTGGCACGCATGGCATCTTTCATGGCTTCTTTAATTCGATCATTTAGAGCAGACATGTGTTTATCCTTCTATCTAATAGAATTTAGGCTTTGACCCGGAGCAAATCCAGGAAAAAGCCTAAAATAACTATTAATACAAGCGGATGCGACGAGCGTTTTCGCGAGATACTTTTTTCGCTGCACGCTTTACTGCCGCTGCTTTTTCACGCTTGCGTACAGATGTTGGCTTCTCGTAGTATTCACGCTTACGAACTTCCGCCAAAATACCTGCTTTTTCGCATGAGCGCTTGAAGCGACGTAATGCAACGTCAAAAGGCTCGTTATCTTTTACTCTTACGCTTGGCATTAAAAATCACCTAACCTTAAAATGTAGTTTATTAAAAAGTAAATAAAATCAGTATGTTACAATTGGTGAAGCGAGAGAATCACCAAGAGGGCGCAAATTTTAATCATTTTTTGATCAAAAAGCAAAGAGAATGCCATTAAATATTGATTTTAAGCGGAATTATTTTGAGCGCGGGAATCTGTAGTCGCACTCGCTAAATCTGACAAACTCCATTAAAATTGCGCATTGTTTGATGGCGGACGGGCTCAAAGCGCCGCCAGCACCATAACTGACCGCTTATTATAAGGTTGTAACTTGATGAAAATTCTGGGTATTGAAACTTCTTGCGATGAAACTGGCATTGCTATTTATGATAGCGAGCGGGGCATTATTGCGGATGCGCTTTACAGCCAGGTCAAGTTACATGCCGAGTATGGCGGAGTGGTGCCTGAATTGGCATCACGTGATCATGTGCGCAAGACGATTCCGCTGATCAAGAAAGTGATGGCTGACTCAGGTTGTACGCCTGCTGATATTGATGCCATTGCCTACACTAAAGGACCAGGTCTTATCGGCGCGCTGTTTGTTGGCGTCGGTGTCGGGCGTAGCCTGGCTTATGCGTGGGATGTTCCTGCGATTGGTGTTCATCACATGGAGGGTCATCTATTGGCGCCGATGCTGGAAGAAGAGCAGCCTGAGTTTCCGTTTGTGGCGCTTCTGGTTTCCGGTGGCCATACCTTATTAGTGGATGTGCAGGGTTTGGGTCAATACACCATTCTAGGTGAGTCGATTGATGATGCGGCGGGCGAAGCCTTTGATAAAACCGCCAAGATTATGGGCTTGGGGTATCCGGGTGGGCCTGCGCTGGCGAAGCTTGCCGAAAAAGGTCGTCCCGGAATTTATAAATTACCGCGACCTATGACTGACAGGCCAGGACTGGATTTCAGTTTCAGTGGTCTGAAAACTGCGGTGGCTAACCTGTATCGGAGTTCCGATAAGTCAGAACAGGATCTGGCGGATATTGCTTACGCTTTCCAGGAAGCGGTAGTAGACACTATCTATATTAAATGTCGTCGTGCTTTGGAACAAACGAACCATAAGTATCTGGTGGTTTCGGGCGGAGTGAGTGCTAACGTTGCTTTGCGTCAAAAGCTTTCGGCTTTGCTGGAAAGCAAAGGGGGGAAAGCTTATTATCCGCGCCCAGCGTTTTGTACTGACAATGGTGCCATGATTGCTTATGCCGGTTATTGCCGTTATCAGGCAATTCTCAAACAGCAGGGACAATTCGAAGAACCCGTGATTCGTGCGCAGCCGCGCTGGCCGATCGCTGACTTGAGTTAGAAGATTAAGAGTTGGAAGATTGAATATACGATATTGATGGGTTACGGCTAGCGCCTAACCCATCCTATAACGATCGTTATTTAGAATGAATTAAACATGGAGTTGAAGGATGAAAATTGATGCAACCATAGCGGCTAATGTGATTTTTGTGTGGATTTTAATTGCCACCCCTTTGGCCTATTATTTGGCAAGAACGCGGGTTAAAAGTGTTATCCCTGTGACTATCGTTCATTTTTTTCTGGCGTTTATTCCGCCACTAAGCCTTATTGCACTGGTTATATTTAGTTTTATGAAGGAGAAAGATGCCGGTTCGCTGCCAACTGAGCAAGGCTAATGGTTTATAAAGATAAGCTGATGGGTTACGGCAAGCTAACGTTGCCTAATCCATCCTATAACGATCGTTATTTAGAATGAATTAAAACATGGAGTTGAAGGGTGAATATTGATGCAACAGTTGCGGTAAATATAGTATTTGCTTGGGTTTTGATTGCGACAACTTTGGCGTATTTTTTAGCCAGAAAAAGAGTTGAGAGTGTTCTACCTGTGGTTATTCTTCATTTTTTCTTGGCCTTCCTGCCACCTTTGAGCTTAATTGCATTATTGATATTGGCTAATAAGGATGAAAAAACATCTACCACAGATGTTTCGGCAAAAGGGTAGAAGCTTCTTGTAAACGAAATGATGGGTTACGGCTAACGCCGGGTCTGCCCCCTTGGGTGAATTGCCAACCTACAAAGTACATCATTCACAAAAGTAGTCTTACTTGCGATCCTGTCATCCTGACGAAAGTCAGGATCTGCTCTTAAGCTCTTTAAAAGCTGGTCCAGTTGCGGAGTCTTCTTGGGCTATGCTCTTTGCTTTTGGAGGTCAGCTTTAATACCTCTTCGGCATTAAGGCCATTAAGCGGATTACTGACAGGCAACAAGCTGTATTGCTTTTGTAGGTGAAATCTGTGTTGGGTGTGGTGTATTAATTGGTCGAATTGCTCGATAGAGTCATTACTTACCTGCGACCGAACCTTTTGCAGGCTTGATTTAAAGGATTGCTGACTGCTGGTGTCGAGGCGAGGTTTTTCGTTGTGTTGCTGGCAGCCGACTGATATTCCGATTATTAAAAGTCCTTTGAGCACAAGCCATCCTGAAGCTTTCATGCTGTCTCTCCGTTGCTATTGGGTTAAAGTACTTTTCGTTATTATATTTTTACGCAAAATTATTTCGTGATGCTTTCACTCTTATTACACAACAATGTCACTTACT
>JAPHRL010000056.1 GCA_026195755.1 Kangiella sp.
CTTGGGCAGAATATGAGTATGAATATCAATCTTTAAATCAGACATAAATTAAAGATCCAGTTTGTTTTGTTTAGGCATGACCGTACCGCAATTATCGCAGGTACGATGCTCTTCGCTTTCTAAAAAGCGCTCGAAGACTGGCAGAAAATCTTTTTCCACATTGGTTAGTTGAAAGTATTCTTCGTACAGTTTGTTATCGCAGTTTTCACAAAACCACATCAAACCATCTTTTTCATGCTCCAGTCGTTTGCGCTCAACAACCAGGCCAATAGAATTGTCAAAGCGAACTGGTGAGTGCGGAACTCGCGGCGGTAACAGAAAGATTTCTCCCGCTTTGATAGGGTAATCAACGCGCTTGCCATTTTGAATGGTGCGAAGTTCCATCTCGCCTTCAAGCTGATAGAAAAATTCAGGTCCTTCATCATAATGAAAGTCACGACGACCATTGGGACCACCGACAACCATCACGATAAAATCGTCCTGTTCGAAAACCTGTTTATTGCAAACTGGAGGCTGTAAAAGGTGTCGGTTTTCATCAATCCACTTTTGAAAGTTAAAAGGCGGAACCGGGGTTAATGTTTTTTCACTCATAGTGGTTCTCCTTATTCATCGTAAATGGTGGCGATGCATTTTAGCTCTATCGCAATCGGTGTTGGCAATGAGCTGATTTCAATGGTGGTGCGACAAGGTTGATTATCGGCAAAGTATTCTGCGTAGATTTTATTGTAGGATTTGAAATCATCTTTCATGTTGGTTAAAAAGACCTGAACATCGACCAGCTGATCCCAGCTGGACCCTGAGTCTTCCAGAATGGCGCGAACATTGTCAAAAACGCTGCGACATTGAGTTTCAATACAATAATCAGTGATATTGCCGTCGGCATCCAAGGTCACGCCAGGAATATCCTTGCTACCTTTTTTTCTTGGGCCAACGCCTGATAAAAATAACAAGTGGCCAACACGACGCGCATGGGGATACAAACCGACTGGTTCAGGGGCTGTCGAAGATACGAATTTCTCACTCATAAAAAACCTCAACTTAGATTAGCTAGCGTAAGGTCATAACCACGATTCAATAGCTTAGACTCAATAAGTAACGCTGGGGCTAAAATTATAACGATATTATTAAACGAAAATACTAGGAAAAACAGGTGCGCGCAATCGGCACAAGAAAGGAGTGCGTATTCAATCGAGGATCCATTTGCAACCACCTTGGTGGGCAAAGATGAATCCTGATGTCTTTTGATGTGGGAAATAATACATGGGGTCTTTTATAGCCGAAAAGGCCTTCTCAGGCAAGAGGCTCAATGATTTGAGGTAGGGGCAGGCCAATGTGCCTGCCCGAAAACATCAGTCCCTGAAATTCTTAAACTGAAATGGCTGACCTAACTCAGCCTGTCTGACCAGTGCCATGACTTGCTGTAAGTCATCGCGCTTTTTGCCGGTCACGCGCACTTCTTCGCCTTGAATAGCAGCCTGAACTTTTAACTTAGAATCTTTGATTAATTTGACGATTTTCTTGGCAATGTCTTTTTCAATGCCCTGTTTGAAGCTGGCTGTCTTGTAAAAGGTCTTGCCGGAATGGGTCGCATCATCGCTGATATCCAAAGCATTGGTATCAATATCACGTTTTACGCATGCTTTATAAAGAATATCGATCATCTGATCGACCTGAAATTCAGCTTCGGCAGTAATTTTGATGCTCTCATCATTCTGTTCAAAGCTGGCGTCGACGCCACGGAAGTCAAAGCGGGTTGATAATTCGCGGTTTGCGTTATCAACAGTATTGGTAATCTCGTGTTTATCCACTTCAGAAATAATATCAAACGATGGCATGGCCAATCCTGTCAGTTAAATAAAGAATAGCCGCTATTATAAAGAAAATTTACCAACAGACCAGTTTCTGGCGTTATTGAGTTCATGACCAGACTACAGTGGGGTTACCACCATTGAATCTGTGAACGGCTCTACAACAAATGGGAAAGCTTGCCATTAGCCCTGAACCGTTGGATGTGACTTTTGTCCGATAATTGTTAATAATCAATCGCACATAAATCATATCAAGGGTGTAGGTTATGTCTTTCACACAACAAGCAAATCGCAAAACGATTATCAGCATACTGGTTAGCGCTGCTTTACTAAGCGCTGGCTGCCAGCAAGATGAAGAAAAGCAAGAGAGTCAGGAAGTCGTCGAGCAGGAACAAGTGGCAGTTGATTCTGCCATTTCCAAGGAGCAGTCTACCAAGCAGCAGGAAGAAGCGACGCCTGGCATACTGTTCGATAACATTACCACTACATTGTTTGCCGCTCGCCCAATGGACGCCACCATGTATGGTGTCAGTCAGGAGGTTGCTGGTGGCTATTATCAGGATAAATTACCCAACTATTCTCCTGCCGCAGAAAAAGCACTACGACAAGGCTTACGTCATTACGCCGATCAGCTGGCCATGCTAAAGTCAGATACCATTCAGGGCGAGGAAAACCGCCAAGTAGTCATCGATCTGGCTCACTATTATTCTGGTGATAAGAAGTTTGAGGTTGGATTTATTGATGGCTGGATGGGCCACTCGCCCTTTATCGTCAGCCAGATTAATGGCCCGGCGATTGACGTTCCTAATTTACTGCAAAACAACCATCCGATTAAGAATGAGAAAAACGCAAAAGATTATCTTGTCCGTCTACAAGGCATGGGCGAGATGATGGAAAGCGTTAAAGCTAAAGTGCTGGCTGATGCTGAGCAAGGCTGGGTTCCGCCAAAGGTCATCATCAATGGTGCACTTAACTTCCTCAATGGGTTTGTTGCTGCCGAGCCAGAGAAACATGCGCTGGTGACTAACTTGCAAAGCAAACTGGATAAAATCGACATACCTGCAGAGCAAAAAGAAAAGATGATGTTTGATGCGGTCAGCATCACTAAAACGACGATTTATCCTGCCTATAAAAACCTGGCTATGGTGATGGAAGACCTGCTGGAAAAGGCACCAGAAGAGTCGGGCATCTGGACGCAGCCAAATGGCCCTGAGTTTTATCGTTATGCGGTAAGCGAGTTAGGCGATACCGATCTAACGCCAGAAGAAGTACATCAAATTGGTCTCGATGAAGTGGAGCGGATTACAGCCGAAATGGATGCCATTCTAAAGTCGGAAGGCTATGAAGAAGGAACTGTCGGCGAGCGAATGGCATCGCTTAATGACGAAGAGCGTTTCATTTATGAAGATTCAGCCGAAGGCCGTCAAAAGTTATTGGACGACCTTAATGGCATGCTTGCTGACATCAATGAAGTGATGCCAACACGCTTTGCCACTATTCCTCCCTATGATGTAGAAATTCGCCGCATACCGGTTGAGCGGCAGGACGGCGCGCCGGGCGGGCAATATACGCCACCACCGCTGGATGGATCTGAACCAGGTGTTTACTGGATTAACCTCAAGGACATGAAAGCCAATCCTAAGTTTGATTTGAAGACGCTGACTTATCATGAAGCTAACCCTGGGCATCACTGGCAGATCGCATTAAA
>JAPHRL010000284.1 GCA_026195755.1 Kangiella sp.
AAAGGGCTCGATAATATTCCTGATGAAGGCGCCCATGTTCTGGTGTGTAACCATGTCAGTTATGTGGATGCGCTGATCATTGCAGGTTCTATTCGTCGCCCCGTGCGATTCGTGATGTATCATAAAATTTTTAAGATTCCAGTATTAAGTTTTATTTTCCGCACAGCTAAAGCGATTCCTATCGCCGGTGCCAACGAGGATAAAGAATTGCTGAATAAAGCCATGTATCAGATTGCAGAGGCTCTTGATAATGGCGAAGTAGTTTGTATCTTCCCTGAAGGAAAGCTAAGCACTGATGGCGAGATGAATGACTTTAAGTCTGGAATTGAGCGTATAATAGAAACGACTCCTGTTCCGGTCATTCCTATGGCGTTACAAGGTCTGTGGCAAAGCTTGTTTAGTCGTAAAAAAGTGAATAAGTTCATTGACCGTTTGAAACGACTTAGAACCAAGGTAACATTAGTAGTTGGCGAATCTATTGAAGCAAAGAATGCATCAAAAGAACATTTACAGGAAGTGGTTAGTGAACTTCGCGACAACAAACCTTAATAGGATTTATACAGTATGAAAGTTTTAAAGTACGGTTTCATCTTTATTGGCACTCTTTTCTTGATACTGGTTGCCATAGGTATTTTCAAACGAAATTTTGATAGTAAGGCTAGCGTGACTATCGAGGCGCCGGTGCAACAGACTTTTGCAGTTTACACAAATCCATTGCTCCTGAATCATTGGCTGGCAGAGTTCCACTCACTGGAAAATGTTAGCGGTTCTTTGAATGAGGTAGGCAGTGAATGGACTATGAACTACAAGTCGGCCGAGGGTAACTTAATTAAGATGCAACATACGTTGACTTCCTATGTGGCCAATCAACAAGTTGGTTATGACTATGCTAATGAATGGTTAACAGGTCAGACAATGGTCACTTTTGAAGCGATAGACGATAAGACAACTAATGTCACCATGGTGCAACAGTACTCAGGCAAAGGCATTGTACAGAATGCAATTCTGTTTTTAATTCAAGGTAGTATAGAAGAAGTAAACCAGTCCAACCTTGAGAGCTTAAAGAAACTCATTGAAGGAACTCAAGCTGACGAACTTAACGGTGAAATTGATTATTAAAAAGTATTAAACTTTTAACTGAAAAGTGACAGGTCCATCATTAATTAGATGGACCTTCATATCGGCACCAAACTGGCCACACTCAACTTTGTCATAATGAGCGCGAGCTTGCTCTAAAACATATTCAAATAACTCTTTTCCTTTCTGTGGGGGAGCTGCTGAAGAGAAGCTTGGACGCAATCCGCTAGCTGTATCGGCGGCTAATGTAAATTGTGGCACCAAGAGCAAACCACCGCTCACATCCTGTAAAGATAAGTTCATCTTACCCTCCTCATCGCTAAACACTCGATACTTCAAGATACGCTGGAGCAACTTATCAGCAGTGTCCTGGTCATCATTTTTTTCAACACCCAGTAAAACCATCAGTCCCTGATCGATTGCCCCAATGATTTCACCATCGACAACCACTTTCGACTCCAACACGCGTTGCAATACAGCTATCATCCGCTAGTTACTCTATTCTTATTAATTATCGTTTTCTTGCTCGTCAGCGTCTTCATAAATCATATCTTCATCATCGACACGCTCTATGATCACACGACCATCTGGCCCACGCCTTTCTTCAAGATTCATATCTTCTTTAACGGTAGCGTAGGCAAGCTGGATACATTCCGACTGTACATCGGCAGTCATTTCTTTGCCACTCATACAGCGATCAAATTCGTACTGCAAAGCTTCTTCAACAGTTGCATCAAGCATCTGGGCTCTATCGGGCTGCCCCCCAAAGAGTTGACTTAATGCTTTGAGTGCATCTGAACCCTGTGTTGTGGTGCAAGCTGATAATCCAGCTAACGAGGCGCAAAGCGCCAGCAATGTAATCTGCTTCATAGATGACCTTTTTGTAATTTATGGTGTATCTGATTGGCTTGATTGCAATTGGTTGCAATTATTTTAGCCTTCTGCAAAAAGTGTAACGATTTTATTGAGTTATTGCTAATTCATTCACCTAATTTGATAAATCACAGACATAAAAAAGCCGCTAACTGCCAGGCAGATAACGGCTTGATAAAGGTCTTTTAAAACTTAAGACGCTTTCGGCGGACGACTCGCACGCTTACGATCAGTTTCCGACAAGTGTTTTTTACGCAATCTGATACTGCTTGGCGTTACTTCAACCAATTCATCATCATTAATGAACTCTAATGCCTGCTCTAGAGTGAGCTTAACTGGCGGAGTCAAAACCTGTGCTTCATCAGTACCGGAAGCTCGCACGTTGGTTAGCTGCTTGCCTTTCAGGCAGTTCACCGTCAAGTCGTTAGAACGGCTATGAATACCGACAATCTGACCTTCGTACACTTCATCACCGTGCTTAGCAAACAAGCGACCGCGCTCCTGCAAGTTAAACAAGGCATTAGTCAAAGCTTTACCCGTCATGTTGGCAATCAGAACGCCACTGGCTCTTTGTCCAATATCGCCACCTTTATGTAGACCATAATGGTCAAAAGTGTGATACATCAAACCAGACCCGGAGGTTAGTGTCATAAACTCAGTTTGGAAACCAATCAAGCCACGACTTGGCATCATGAAGTCTAAACGAACACGGCCTTTACCGTCCGGAGACATATTGGTTAATTCCGCTTTACGCGTGCCCATACGCTCCATTACGCTGCCTTGATGTTGCTCTTCTACGTCAATGGTTACTGTTTCGAATGGTTCTTGGAGCTTACCATCAATCGTTTTAAGAATTACTTCAGGACGAGAAACTGCAATCTCAAAACCTTCACGACGCATATTCTCAATTAAGATACCTAAATGCAGTTCGCCACGGCCTGAAACTCGGAACTTATCCGGGTCATCAGTTTCTTCCACACGCAAAGCAACGTTGTGTACTAATTCTTGTTGTAATCGCTCGAGAATATTACGTGAAGTAACATATTTACCTTCTTTTCCAGCAAACGGTGAGGTGTTCACCTGGAAGGTCATGGTTACGGTTGGCTCGTCAACAGACAAAGGTGGTAATGCTTCTACAGCATTTTGATCACAAATTGTGTCTGAAATTTTCAACTCGCCTAAACCAGTAATGGCAATAATATCGCCTGCATCAGCTGAATCAACTTCATGGCGGTCAAGGCCAAGGTAACCAAGTACCTGGCCAACTTTACCATTTCGTTTTGTGCCATCAGCACTGACAATAGTGACCTGCTGGTTCTGTTTTACGCTACCACGGCTCACTCGGCCAACACCAATTACACCAACATAGGAGTTATAGTCCAGCTGCGAAATTTGCATCTGGAAACCACCTTCAGCATTGGCTGGCGGTGGTGCAACATTCTCAACAATGGCTTCAAACAATGGCTGCATATCAGTGCCGGTCGTTTCAGCATCCCGACTTGCCCAGCCGTTCAGGGCTGACGCGTAAACCACTTCAAAGTCTAATTGATCGTCAGTCGCACCCAAGTTATCAAACAGGTCAAAAACCTGATCCATAACCCAGTCAGGACGAGCACTTGGCTTATCAATCTTGTTGATAACCAGAATAGGCTTCAATCCTTGGGCAAACGCTTTTTGCGTAACAAAACGGGTTTGCGGCATCGGGCCTTCGGCAGCGTC
>JAPHRL010000297.1 GCA_026195755.1 Kangiella sp.
AGGAGCTGTCCTATCATTGATGACTACTGCTGAAAGTAAATCTATTCCTAATTGGAGTTTGCAGATTTCTGCTAGTCAAACGGTCTCTGCTCAGCCCGAACTAACGGGTTGCGGATACCTTTCAGTCTTTTTTACTCCTCCTGAGACCAAGTACCAATATCCTGCTAAAGTATTTGAAGTGGATGGGGAGAGTGGGTTTCATTTCAGAGATACGATAAAGCTAGCTGCAGGGTCTCATATCGTCAAAGTTCACGAATACATTCCTGATGGCATGATGTCTCGACGCAAGCCAGGCATTGAAAAAGCAAAGACTTTGCAGTTAGTTGTTGAACCGAATAAAACCTATCATATAGCAGCTCAATTTGATCCAAAGAAACGTTTGAACATTGTTGACGAGGCTTACTGGGAACCTATTGTTTGGAAAGTGTCCGACTCAAAGTGTAAGCCCTAGCAAACTATTTTCTCTGAGACATCTAAAAAGCCTACTTAAGCTAAGTAGGCTTTTGCCGTTTCGAGTATCTTGCTCTTGTTAAATAGGAATTGTCTCTTTTTACCACCAACCTGATCCCAAAGCACCGCACTTCGTATTGCTGACAATAGTAAAGCCCTAATTTTAGCCTGATTTGATGCCTGCTCAAGATAACGTCCATTGCCAGTGACCTGGATTTTAGCTGAGTAGGTTGAAATGGTGTCTTTATAAATATTGGCTAATTTATCAATCAGATCGTGATTAATACCTTCGTGATACTCATGCAGCCGATTGGATTGCTTAATTCTTGAGGCCATTACTTCTTGCATTTTACTATCGGATAAAAAACGCTTGGCCAAGTTAAGGACGCCTACTAAATAACGACCAAAGTCAGCATCTGCTTGATTGCCTGTCAATTGTTCGGTTAGTACTTTAAAGCCGTTATGCAAATATTTATGGTTCTTATAAATATCTTCTGCTTTGTCCGCATTTGTCTTTAGAACACTTTCTAGCATGATTTCAATGTCTGTGGGATCGGCTTCACCGGTCCTTGCAATAGAGCGGACGCAATCTAATGCCTGACAAATACCTGCCAGAGCTAAAACAATGTTCGAGTAATTTGGTTGATTCATATTATCGTCTTATTTCTTTAATTATGCCGCCACCGAGACAGACCTCGTCCTGATAGAAGACTACTGATTGCCCAGGAGTTACTGCGCGTTGTTTTTCGTCAAATTCTACCAGCCATTCGGTGCCATTCAAGCGTTTCACACTGCAGGCAACATCATCTTGACGGTAGCGTGTCTTCGCTGTGCACCTAAAATCGTCTGAAGGAGCCTCACCAGCAACCCAGTCAAGCTTATCTGTAACTAAGCCGTGACTCATTAATAGCGGATGTTCATGACCTTGACCGACAATTAATACATTACGCTCAAGATCTTTGTCTAAAGTAAACCAGGGTTCTTCAGATGCATCCTGTCTGCCACCAATACCTAAACCTTTACGCTGGCCGAGTGTGTGATACATCAGGCCATTATGCTTTCCAACAACTTCACCTTCAGGCGTTTCTATATTACCCGGTTGGGCTGGTAAATATTGCTGTAGGAAATCAGTAAACTTTCGCTCTCCGATAAAGCAGATTCCAGTGCTGTCTTTTTTCTTTGCTGTCACCAAACCTTGTTCTTCTGCAATCTTTCTGACTTCTGGTTTCTCAATATTGCCAACAGGGAACAGAGTCTTTGCTATTTTTTCATGGTTAACGGCATACAAGAAATAGGACTGATCTTTATTACGATCAAGCCCTCTTAATAGTGTTGTCTTGCCGTCAGCCACGCCTCGGCGAACATAATGTCCGGTTGCTATACAATCAGCACCCAATAGCTGTGCGTAATCGAGAAAGGCTTTGAATTTAATTTCTTTGTTACACATGATATCCGGGTTTGGAGTACGCCCGGCTTTATATTCTTCTAAGAAATATTCGAAGACTCGATCCCAATACTCTGCTGCAAAATTGACTGTTCGTAATTTGATGCCAAGCTTATCACACACGGCTTGCGCATCGGCTAAATCTTCTGCCGCAGAGCAATACTCATCAGAATCGTCTTCTTCCCAGTTTTTCATAAACAGACCTTCAACCTGATAGCCCTGTTTTTTCAGGAGGTAGGCTGAAACAGAAGAGTCTACACCGCCGGACATGCCAACGATAACGTGAGTGTTTTCTGGTGATTTTTCAGTCATTATAAAATTACTTAGTTTGAAGCTGTTTTAAAAAGTTGATGCCTTCTCGCTGCAAGGCCAGTTCATCCTGACTGCATAGTAGCGATTCAAGAGAGAACCTTTGTCCTTTGAGATAATCCTTAAGACACTGAACAATTAAGCCGGTTCTGTGCTGTGGCAAAACAGCCAGAATCTCATCAATGGTCATCCAGTGGGCTGCGATAATATCACTATCTTCTGGAGCTAGCTTTAGCGGCTGCTGAACATTGCCAGTAAAACAGAACCGTTGGTAATATTGGTTATTAGCAGCAGGGTTCAAAGTATAGGTGCCGACCAACTCATTCGGCTTGAAAGCTAACCCTGTTTCTTCTTTAACTTCTCGAATGATAGCGTCGACCAGGCTTTCGTCGGGCTCTAAGTGTCCAGCAGGTTGATTAAAGACAACTTCGCCTCTAGACGTTTTCTCTTCGACCATAAGAAAGCGGTCATTATGCTCGATAATGGCCGCGACAGTGACATGAACCGGTAGCATGCAGGCCTATGTTTTTACAGAATTGAAATGAGCGCGTATTTTAGCTTATTTATGGCGTTGGCTAAACCTTTTTGATTGAGAGGAGGGGCTTCTTGGCGTTGTTGCCTGGATTGGGGTTGCCACTTCAGTGACTGTGTATTCTCCAACATCAATACTATTCAGCTTCCACGGGCCAATTTGAACTCTAATCAGTCGCAGGGTAGGAAATCCAATGGCTGCCGTCATACGTCGCACCTGTCGATTCTTGCCTTCGCTGATAATGATTTCGAGCCATGAGGTGGGAATATTTTTGCGTTCACGTATTGGTGGATTTCTAGGCCATACATCAGGTTTTTCCAGTAAGCGAACCTTCGCTGGCTTGGTTTTATAATTTTGTATCATAACTCCCTGCCTGAGCGGTTCGAGCTGACTATCCTCCGGCGCACCTTCAACCTGCGCCCAATAGGTTTTCTCCATTTTATGCTTAGGGTTGGCTATTTGATTCTGAAGTTGACCGTCATCAGTTAATAACAACAACCCCTCAGAGTCCTTATCGAGCCTGCCAGCGGGGTAGACACTGGGGATGTCGATATAATCTGCCAAGGTGCTGTCACCAGCTTCTCCGGTAAACTGACAAAGAGTATTAAAGGGTTTATTGAAAAGAACCAGTTTGCTCATAAATAGTACTGTGATTGTTTAAAATTTGTTCAAAGTTGAAGCTGCTGAATCAACCCTTGCTTGAATATCAATCGATTGTACCCATTATCTTGACCAATATCAGTATTGCCGTTGTTAAGTTTGTCGCCATTACATGCAGGCAATGAAATTTTCGCGTATAATTTGCGCCACCAACAGTTAGGGTGTACAGATAAATAGCGCCCAGGACTTTAATTCATCACGTGCTAGCTTTTGAGCCGCAGCACATAAATTAGGATGCATCATGACAAGTTCAAAGATCATTTATACAAAAACTGATGAGGCCCCAGCATTAGCAACTTATTCTTTGCTACCCATTGTTGAGGCGTTTGCAAAAGCCGCTGGCATCGAAGTAGAAACCAGTGACATTTCTTTAGCAGGACGTGTAATAGCCAGTTTCCCTGAATATCTTAAAGAAGAACAGCGCATTCCTGATGCCTTAGCTCAATTAGGCGAATTAGTAAAAAAGCCTGAAGCTAATATTATCAAGCTTCCTAACATCAGCGCTTCAATTCCTCAGCTGAAAGCTACAATCAAAGAATTGCAAGAGAAGGGCTACGCACTTCCAGATTATCCGGACAGCCCATCTAATGATGAAGAAAAAGACATTCGCAACCGTTATGACAAAATTAAAGGCAGTGCGGTAAACCCAGTATTGCGTGAAGGTAACTCTGATCGTCGTGCCCCAAATGCCGTTAAAAATTACGCGAAGAAGAACCCACACTCAATGGGCGAATGGTCTAAGGATTCTAAATCACACGTTGCCAGTATGCAGTCCGGTGATTTTTTCTCCAACGAAAAATCAATTACTGTCGATGGTAACAATGATGTAAAAATTGAATTCATTGGTAATGACGGCAGCAAACAAGTGCTTAAAGAATCAACGCCTTTATTAGCGGGTGAAGTGATTGATGCCACGGTGTTGAATAAGAATGCATTGGTTAAGTTCCTGGAAGAGCAGGTTGAAGACGCGAAGAAGCAGGATGTTCTTTTCTCACTGCATATGAAAGCAACTATGATGAAGGTTTCTGACCCGATTATATTTGGTCACGGAGTTAAAGTATTCTTTAAAGATGTATTTGAAAAGCATGCCGATGCATTAGCAAAGGTTGGTGCTAATCCTAATAATGGCTTTGGCAACGTTTTGTCTGCTATTGAGTCTCTACCAGCAGAAAAGCGCGATGAAATTAAAGCAGATATTGAAGCGGTTTATGCTAAGAATCCGGAGCTGGCGATGGTCAACTCAGACAAAGGCATTACTAACCTGCACGTTCCAAGTGACGTGATTATTGACGCTTCAATGCCGGCAATGATTCGTACCTCAGGTAAAATGTGGGGGCCTGATGGCCAACCTAAAGACACTAAGGCGGTTATTCCCGATAGCAGCTATTCAGGTGTTTATAGTGCCACGATCGATTTCTGTAAAGAGCATGGTGCTTTCGACCCACGCACTATGGGGACGGTACCCAATGTTGGCTTGATGGCGCAAAAAGCCGAAGAGTATGGTTCACATGATAAGACTTTCGAAATGACTGGCAATGGTCATGTTCGCGTTACCGATAAAGACGGTAATGTGGTTC
>JAPHRL010000262.1 GCA_026195755.1 Kangiella sp.
AATCTTCAGCTGGCAAGCCCATTTCTTCAATACGCTTATCGAGCACGTCGAGACGTTCTTCACGTTGCGCACCACCGATGATCTCGCCAATGCCCGGAGCTAAAACATCCATTGCGGCGACTGTTTTGCCATCGTCGTTCAAGCGCATATAGAAGGCTTTAATGTCTTTCGGGTAGTTCATGACCACGGTTGGGCGACCAACATACTCTTCTGCAATGTAGCGCTCATGCTCTGATTGCAGGTCGATGCCCCATTCGACAGGGTAGTCGAACTTCTTGTCTGCTTTTTTCAGTACTTCGATTACCTCGGTGTAGCTCATGCGCTCGAAGTTGTTGTTAATGACGTTTTCAAGACGGTTAATGCAGTCTTTGTCGACGCGTTGCTGGAAGAAGGCCATATCATCAGCACATTCGTCTAGAACGGCTTTGAAGATGTACTTCATCATGGCTTCGGCCAAATCGGCGTTATCCGATAAATTGGCGAATGCGATTTCAGGCTCGACCATCCAGAACTCAGCTAAGTGACGGCTGGTATTGGAATTTTCAGCACGGAAAGTAGGGCCAAAAGTATAAACCTTGGACATCGCCATACAGTAACTTTCAACGTTAAGCTGACCCGAAACCGTTAGGAAAGATTCTTTGCCGAAAAAGTCCTGACTGTAGTCGATATCGCCTTTGTCAGTTTTTGGCAGATTCGTCATGTCCAGCGTGCTGACGCGGAACATTTCACCAGCACCTTCGGCATCCGATGCAGTAATAATTGGCGTGTGAATCCAGTAAAAACCTTGCTCATGCATGAAGCGATGGACCGCTTGCGCCAGGCAGTTACGAACACGAGTAACGGCACCGATTAAGTTAGTGCGCGGACGTAAGTGTGCATTATCACGTAAGAATTCAACCGAGTGAGGCTTTGGCTGAATCGGGTAGGTGTCGGGATCATCAACCCAGCCTAATACTTCAACTTCAGTGGCCTGAATTTCGAATGACTGGCCTTTACCTTGTGACTCTACCAATTTGCCAGTAACGCGTACTGAGCAACCGGCGGTAAGCTTAACCACTTCGGACTCATAATTAGCCACATTATTATCGACTACTGCCTGAATGGGATTAAAGCAGCTACCATCGTGGATATTGACGAACGATAGTCCGGCTTTTGAATCACGACGAGTACGTACCCAGCCTTGGACGGTAACTTGCTCACCGGCGGCTGGTTTGCCCGCTAGGGCGTCGACAATAGATACTAACATGATATTAAGGCTCCGATTTACCTTCTAAATTAGACGTGTGAATTTATATTAATTTTCAAGTTAAAACTTTTGTTTTCCTTCGAGTTTCAGGCGAAGGTTGACCGCTTTTTTCTGGTCATCAGTAAAGGTATGCCAGTTAAGGACTTCGTCAAAGGTACGGCCACAACCGCGACACACTTCATCGCCCAGAACGGTACTACAGACGCCAATGCATGGCGAAGCAGTAGGGCTTCTTTGACCTTTGCTTGACATGGACACGATCTCTCCTGCAAAACTCACGAAAAAACAAACGCAGTATGTTACCGTGAGAAGCTCTCATTGGCTAGTGATAATCGTAATCCATAAACACTGGATAGGTTCATATTCAGTTACCATCTAAGGCTTGTAATTATTGGGGCTGTCAGCTATCTTGCCGCTATTGTAAATTTGCTGAAAATACCATGTTTCAACTAGACGAATCACAAATCCAAGAGTACCAGAATGACAAGCCAGAATATTATCGCCAGTTAGCATTACAGCTGGATGCTTTATTGGCAGAAGATAGCAACTGGATTACCAATATGTCACAAATGTCAGCTTTTATCTTCCAGATGCTGCCTGATTTGAACTGGTCCGGGTTTTATCTGGTCAATCCTGAGAAAGCCGACAGCCTGATTCTTGGGCCATATCAGGGCAAAGTGGCCTGTGTGCATATTCCGTTTGGGCGTGGTGTCTGTGGCGCGGCGGCAGCTACTCTGGAAACTCAGTTGGTAGAAGACGTCCATCAGTTTGAGGGCCATATTGCCTGTGATGCCGCCTCGCAAAGCGAAGTCGTGATTCCAGTAGTGATTAATGGTGATTTAAAAGGGGTGCTGGACATTGATAGTCCGATCACGAATCGGTTTGATCAGCAGGATGCGGATGGTTTAACCCTGCTTTTAAATACCTTCATCAAGCAAACACAATTTTCATAGCAGGCCCACTAATGAGTATTCGTCCTTTTCACTTAGCTATTCCAGTGCATGATTTAGAGCAGGCCAGACAATTTTACGGTGAGGTCTTAGGCTTCGCCGAAGGCCGCTCCAGTGATCATTGGATTGACTATGACTGCTATGGGCATCAGCTGGTGGTGCATCTTGATGAAGCCATGAGTGTTGATCATGATAAAGCGAATAACCAGGTTGATGGTCATGCCGTGCCAGTACCACATTTTGGTGTTGTGTTGGATATGGCGACCTGGCAAGATTTAGCCGAACGATTAAAAGAGCAGGGCACCCAGTTTGCTATAGAACCCTATATTCGTTTTAAAGGCCAGCCCGGCGAGCAAGCGACCATGTTCTTTTATGATCCATCTGGCAATGCGCTTGAATTCAAGGCGTTTAATGATTTAAGCCAGTTATTTGCTAAATAGATCTCTACGCCTCAACTGCTGTTTCTATATTGCAGTTGAGAGAGCCAGTCGAGAACGCTTGATTCAGCATTTCTTCTAATTCGATTAAGTGGGTTAACCCTCTTTCTTTGGCTTTAATGTGGGGACTACTTATGGACAACTTCACCCCAAACTTTAAGCTAGACTCAAATACCCAACCGTAGCCGTCAGGACGAATTTCATTGTTAGCGCTTAGCTCAATCTCATTGAGTATTTCATCCACTTTATTTAATAAACACTTGTAGTCAACATCGGAAACGGGATGTTTGCCCCCATATATCTCCTTAGGGACTTCCTTGTATAGTTCTTGAATATTAGGGTATTGGTATTTCAGTAAATAAAAGTCATCACGAAACTCATCATTGAGTTGGTAAACAGTCACAGTTTCAAAGCTAGGGGCAATAATCAGACGAAACTTATAATGGTCTGGGAAATGAATATCGCTACTTTCTATAGACTGCACAGAGCTAGAGACTATAGTCAGCACGATACCAATTAATCCCAGTAGTTTTTTCATCTTCAGCCTTAAAAATTCATCGCCTTAATCACTTCGTCCGGTAGTTTAGGCAGTGCCGAGCGTGGAATCAGGAATGTGGTCAGGTTAAATAAGTCACGGAAGAAGCGGTTGTTTTGAGTGGTTTGCTTTAAATAGTCATGGCCAGCCGAGCCACCAGTACCTATCTTCGAACCAATCATGCGCAACACCATAGTAGTGTGGCGGTAGCGCCAAGTTGTAAACTTCTCATCAATTTCCACAAGGCTTTGCAATAACCTGAAGGGACCATTCAGCATGGGTTGTTCGCGGTAAAGATTAATAAATAGCGCGCTGAGCGTCGCTTCCTGGCTCATGCGGAATCGGCCCTGAGTTTTCAGCTCGTCGTATTTTTCTTTATCGAATAACGCATCAAAAGTGGCGTGGGTATTTTCCAGATCATTCAGCTGGAAGGTCTTTTCCGCATCGCTGAGATAATCCGCTTCTTTAAGCACTTTTCCGTCGTGAGCGAGCATGGTTTCGACGGCATCTTTGAAAATATTCCAGAACTTAAAGTCACCAAACTCAAGAAACGGCATACGCTCCAGCCATTTTTCAACTGCATCAAATAGTGATGGTTTTTCTTCCAGTTCCATCAGGTAGTTGCGATCTTTCTCGTTAAGGCGACTATAGAAGGATTTCTTGTCGAAATTAATGCGGTATTCTGATTTTAAACCCAACAGAATCTCAATCTCTTTAAATTGAATGCTCTGAAAACCTGATGCTGGAATGAGGTAGTCTCTGAAGTCCAGAAAGTCGAGCGGCGTCATGGTTTCCAGAATGTCGATTTGATCGACGAGTACATCCTGAATTCGGTGGATACGCTCCAGTCGCAAGTTGACGGTGCTGATGTTGCTTTCGTCGACATGACTTTGCGAGAGTACTGGGAGAATAGAGTGAATTTCATGCAGAACCTGTTTGAACCACAGTTCGTAAGCCTGATGCACAATGATAAACAGTGTTTCATCATGGGCTTCAGCGCCATACTTGGTGCTTTCAGGGTGCTGGGCATCTAACAGCTTATTAAGCTGAAGATACTCAGGATAGTAACAGGGTTTCGTATTTTTTTGCATGGTCCACCATTTGTATTGTCATTAACTGTTTCGGTATTGTTTATGGTTATTTTTAACACCTGGAATTTAGTATTCAGAAATTTAGTACTTAAAAAAGTATTAAGATAAATAAAAAGGAGCACCTCAAGTGCTCCTTTAAATTATAGACCTTTGAAAAAAATATTGTCAGCAATAATTTTTCAAAGTAGGGCGCCTCTCGTGTGATCAGCGCTTATTGAGATCAACGCTTATTAAGATCAGTATACTCACGCTCAGTCGCGCCGGTGTATAACTGACGAGGGCGACCAATACGACGATCATCTTCACCAATCATTTCGTGCCACTGAGATACCCAGCCCACAGTACGCGCCAAGGCGAAAATTACCGTGAACATATTAGTCGGGATTCCCATAGCATCAAGAATAACGCCTGAGTAGAAGTCTACGTTCGGGTAGAGTTTCTTCTCGATGAAGTAAGGATCTTCAAGCGCGATCTTTTCAAGCTCAAGTGCGATTTTGAAGATTGGATCATCGTGCTTGCCCAATAAATCTAAAACTTCGTGTGCACTTTCACGCATGACTTTAGCGCGAGGGTCAAAGTTTTTATAAACGCGGTGACCAAAACCCATCAAACGGAATGGATCGTTTTTATCTTTCGCGCGTTCAATAAATTCAGGGATACGACTGACATCGCCAATTTCACGCAGCATATTCAAGCAGGCTTCGTTCGCACCACCGTGCGCAGGGCCCCACAAACAAGCAATGCCTGAAGCAATGGCTGCGAATGGGTTAGCACCCGAAGAGCCAGCTAAACGAACGGTCGAAGTTGAAGCATTCTGCTCATGGTCAGCGTGTAGTATAAAGATTCGATCCATCGCTTTAACCAATACTGGGTCAGGTTTCCAGTCATTAGTAGGCATGCTGAACATCATATTTAGGAAGTTCTCAGCCAGGCTCATATCGTTATCAGGATATACGAATGGATGGCCTACGCTGTAACGGTAGCACATCGCCGCAATAGTGGGCACTTTAGCAATTAAGCGCAACGCACTGATATCACGGTGTTGCGTGTTATTGATATCCAATGAATCGTGATAGAAGGCTGACAGTGCGCCAACCACTGAAACCATGATAGCCATCGGGTGCGCATCACGGCGGAAACCGTTGAAGAAGTTCATCATTTGCTGATGAACCATGGTGTGGTTGTTAATTTTGGCAACGAAGTTTTCGTATTCTTCTTTGCTTGGCAATTCGCCATTTAATAGCAGGTAAGCAACTTCTTCAAAATTTGACTGTTCGGCAAGCTGCTCTATCGGGTAGCCACGGTAAAGTAACTGGCCTTTTTCACCATCAATAAAGGTAATTTTAGATTCACAGGCGCCGGTTGATACATAACCAGGGTCATATGTGAAGTAGCCAGCTTTGCCTAACGCTCGTACGTCGATAACGTCTTTACCCAAAGTAGGGGAAAGTACGGTCAAATCCAATTCTTCGCCATTGGGTAAGCTAAGTTTAGCTGTTTGTTGCGACATAAAGTCTCCTTTGGACTATAAATTGCTTACTTTTTACTCAAATAATTGAGTCTAATCTCAATCAGGTGGTGCATTCTACAAAATTTTGTCACATTTTACATGAGATATTTTTGTGACTCTTGATGATGATCAATAAGATTTTGGCATATATAGAAAATCTATTGGGTTAATTAATTGTAATCACCGACAAGCACTTATATAATTTGCCTCCGAAACTTTGTATCACTACGGGGTTCCTGTCTGCAGCGTACTTTTCGGTCGCATTTCACGCAATCAAGCAAGACGGGACACAGAGACTCTCACGCCCTGGCGACCTGGGCAAAAATAGATAAGATACGTCGTGAATCAAAAGAGACCAACAAACCTGAATCTTGCTACGATAAGATTCCCTGTACCTGCAATTTCCTCAATTTTGCACCGTATTACAGGCGTTATATTATTCTTCGCTGTACCCATCCTTTTATGGATGCTACAAAAATCCTTAACCCCAGCCGGCTTCAGTGAATTGCAAACCATGTTTGCAGAGTCATTTTTATGGCAATTCATACTATGGGCTATTACCACCGCTGTTGCTTATCACGTTATTGCAGGTGTTCGTCACCTGTTAATGGATATGGACATTGGTGAGTCCTTAGAGGGCGGTCGCCGCGGCGCCTGGTTGGTTATCATTCTATCTGCTATCGCAGCAGTAGCATTAGGAGTATGGGTATGGGCGTAGTAACAGCATCTACAAGTCTAGGTCGCTCAGGCTTACATGACTGGATTATCCAGCGTGTATCAGCACTCGTTATGCTGGCCTATGTGATTTACCTGGGTTATTTCTTGTGCACAACTCCTGAGCTTACTTTCCCGGTATGGCAAGAGTTGTTTACATCAACCTTTATGAAAGTATTCTCTCTACTGGCTCTCTTGTCAGTTATCGGACATGCTTGGATTGGTTTGTGGATCGTATCTACAGACTATATGCCTAAAGTGGCGATTCGTTTCATCTTCCAAGTATTAGTAATTCTCATCTGTCTTGCGCTGTTAGTGTGGGGCATTCAGATTTTGTGGAGCCTATAAAGCATGTCTAACCCAATCTCCTCGATTCCAACCTATACCTTTGATGCGGTAATCGTTGGTGGCGGTGGCGCTGGTATGCGTGCATCGCTGCAACTGGCGCAAAGTGGCCAGAAAGTCGCATTGATTTCAAAAGTATTCCCAACCCGTTCGCACACAGTTTCTGCTCAAGGTGGTATTACCGTTGCTTTAGGCAACTCGCACCCAGACGACTGGCGCTGGCACATGTTCGATACCGTTAAAGGTTCGGACTATATTGGTGACCAGGACGCGATCGAGTACATGTGTGAAAATGGCCCAGCGGCTGTTTATGAACTTGAGCACATGGGTTTGCCTTTCTCGCGCTTGGATAACGGTAAAATTTACCAGCGTCCTTTTGGCGGCCAATCTAAAGAATTTGGCGGTGAGCAGGCTGCTCGTACCGCTGCTGCAGCTGACCGTACTGGTCACGCTTTGCTACACACTTTATACCAAGCCAACTTAAAAGCTAACACTCAATTCTTTAATGAGTGGTATGCAATGGACTTGGTTCGTAATGAAGAAGGTGATGTGTGTGGTGTTACAGCAATGTGCATCGAAACTGGCGAGATCGCCTTATTTAAATCGCGTGCGACAGTTTTCGCAACAGGTGGTTCTGGTCGCATTTATGCTTCAACGACTAATGCCTTGATTAACACGGGTGACGGTGTGGGTATGGCATTGCGTGCTGGCTTGCCGGTGCAAGATATTGAAATGTGGCAGTTCCACCCAACCGGTATTGCCGGCGCAGGCGTGCTGGTCACTGAAGGTTGCCGTGGCGAAGGCGGTTACCTGATCAATAAAGACGGCGAGCGCTTCATGGAGCGTTATGCGCCGAACGCAAAAGATTTGGCGTCGCGTGACGTTGTTGCTCGCTCAATGATGAAAGAAATTTTGGCCGGACGTGGCGCTGGTGCGAATGGCGACCATGTATTCCTGAAGCTTGATCATCTGGGCGAAGACGTTCTTAACTCTCGCTTACCAGGTATCAGTGAGTTGGCTAAAATCTTTGCTCACGTTGATCCGGCAAAAGATCCAATTCCTGTGGTTCCAACCTGTCACTACATGATGGGTGGTATTCCAACCAATAAATATGGCCAGGTAATTGACCGCACTCCTGCTGGCGACGAAAAAATCGTTAAAGGTTTCTACGCCGTTGGTGAAGTGGCCTGTGTATCGGTACATGGTGCTAACCGTCTGGGCGGTAACTCGTTGCTTGATCTGGTGGTGTTTGGTCGTGCTGCTGGCTTGCACCTTGAAGAGTCATTGCGTGAAGGCCTTCAGTTTTCTGACTTTAATGATTCTGATGCAGAGCGTTCTCTTAACCGTTACACCCGTTGGAATGATTCTAACGATGGTGAAGATCCAGTTGAGCTTCGTCGCGAGTTACAAAATACTATGCAAAACCATTTCGGTGTATTCCGAACTGGCGACCTGATGAAAGAGGGGCTGGACAAGGTTAAGCAACTTCGTGAACGCATGAAAAATGCTCGCCTCAAAGATAAGTCCAAGGCTTTCAACACAGAGCGTGTGGAGTGTCTTGAGCTTGAAAACTTGATGGAAGTTGCCTATGCAACTGCAAAGGCTGCTGAGTTCCGTACTGAAAGTCGTGGTGCTCATAGTCG
>JAPHRL010000322.1 GCA_026195755.1 Kangiella sp.
CAGATTCGTGTTTTCGGCTAAATGGTAATAACACGCCAACTTGCGCGCCAACACCCAGTAAGCCCAGTAGCTGCTGTTTTTCAGAAGTCATGTCACCTGCTGCAACTGTAGCAAGTTGCATACCTGTTTGTGTAACAAAGCCTTGAGAAACACGTTCATTACTATGTTTTGCCCAAACATGACCAATTTCGTGGCCAATGACCGAAGCGAGTTGGTGTTGATTTTGCGCAACTTTGAGCATGCCAGTGTGAACCCCAACTTTACCACCAGGTAAGGCAAAAGCATTTGGTGAGTCATCAGCAAATACTTTAACTTCCCATTGAGTACTGCGCATGGCAGGTGCTATGGCGTTTAACTCTGGAATTAAGGCATTGACCACACAATTGACATAAGCTGTATTTCTTGGGCTGGTATCGACTTTTTGGCTTTTTTGCATCGTTGTAAAAGTCGCGGCACCCATTTGTGCCATTTGTGAGTCAGGGAATATGGTGAGCTGACTTCTGCCCGTGGGGGATGTGGCGCATGCGAAAAGAACAAGCACAAAACAGGCAGATAGAAGAGGTTTCATATAAACTCCTTTTAAATTCAATAAGTTAAAGCATTATAGTGCTGATACATTGTACAAACATGATGTATTTAACAAAAACAGCATAATTGTTTGAATTTTGAACGCTCGTACTTGTTGTAATATAGCAGTTATAGTAGTTTTGAAGTAGCGCTAACGCAATATATGGAGCATTTTGATGAATGCGCATCATAAACTCAAGCTGGATAAGAAGTTCATCTTAACGGTGACAGGTTCCGATCATCCTGAAATAATTACAACCATAACCGAAATTTTGCACCGTTTTAAAGGTTCCATGGAAGTTTCTCGTTTTAGCCGAGTCAAAGATCACTTCAGTGGATTATTTGCTGTTTCGCTCAACAGTATGTATTTCAAGCCATTCATGGCTTGTCTTGAAAGTTTGGAATCAACAAAACTGAGGTTTGAATTTCACAGCACAGAACACTGCCAAGCATCATATCCGTTTGATCCCGAGAATATTACTTTTGATATCAGCATCTGGGGAATCAAAAATCAGGCTACTAGCCTAGAATTACTGCGTATCTTGTCGCGAAATCATTTACGAGTGGATTCGATTGAAACCAATACTATGCCGAATAGTCAGGGCTATAAGTTACTGTTAAGGGTTTCAACTGATCATGTGATTGACGTCGAAATGATCGAAGGTGATTTGCAGGCGCTCGCCGAAGATGAAGGTTTTTATCTTAGTATGCTGGATGAGGAAGAAGGTATAAAAGAAGCCATATAGGATTCATTTAAAAAATAGCGCCAAGAGGCGCTATTTTTTTGCCAATAAACAGAGTAATCATTCCTCAACTTCTTGCCCATCAATGATAAAGCCAATGCGCCGTTCAGGCTCTTCTTCAGACACTTTTTGAACATAACAAAGAAGTTCTACGTTATTTTGGTGGGTCAATACCATACAGGGATTGCCGCCCGCTGTACCTTCAATACGAATCCCGTGAAAGGACTCTTGAGCAAGGCGCGACACTTGGATCTGTAAACCACCATTGAGCATGGCAACTACTGTCGGCTCAGCATCGTTGGGCATGTTTTGACGCCACAAATGTATTGTTTTAGCTAGGCTTTTGATCAGTTCACCAGCAGAGCGATAGTCATTAACGTCTTGATGCGAAAGACCGAGTTGTTCGGCACTGAGGCTGGGCGGTTGTACATCGGGATGAACGTTATGGAAAATCTCGACATCGCTGGGCTGGCGTTGTTGGATAATAGTTTGGTATGGACTGCTCATAATCAAGAAATGAATTTTAAGTTTGTTTGAAGATAAACGACCCTTCAGTAACAAGCAAGTCCAATAATAATAAACATGGATAAGATTAGTTATCGACATTTATGAAAACATTCGTCATTATTAGCGCCGATGGAAGTAATTGTTAATGACATTCTTGATTGGATTTCCAATCACCCACATTTAGCTGGCGCGGCTGTATTTCTAATTGCATTTTTAGAGTCCTTAGCCATTGTCGGCTTGGCTGTACCTGGTTGGTTACTGCTGGTCGGAATCGGAGGTTTGATTGGTGGTGGAACATTAAATTTCTGGCTAGTGGCATTCTGTAGTTTTCTAGGTGCGGCTAGTGGTCAAATAGTGTCTTATTGGTTTGGTTATCATTTCCAGGATAAAGTCCATCATTGGGGCTGGATTAAACGTCATCAAAAATTATTACACAGGTCAGAAGACTTCTTCCAAAGGCATGGCTTTGCAGGGGTTTTGGTCGGACAATTTATAGGACCGATTCGTGCGGTTATTGCTCTGATTGCAGGTGTGCTGGATATGCCGCCACGAAAATTCATTACAGCTATCATCATCGCTACGCTTATCTGGGCTCCGGTCTATTTGATGCCCGGTGTGGTATTAGGAGCGGCGCTAACCTTTGAAAAGACGCAAGTTTGGGTCTTAGTGGGTAGTCTTGTTCTGATGGCGATTTCTTTGTGGTTGTTAGGGCGATTTATAAGCGACCATCATCATGCGAAAAAACACCACACAACATTGCCTTTGAAAAGGCATATCAATAGCCTGCTTGCCTTGGGTATATTCTTTGGAGTTATTGTCTTTCTAGTTGTTTCGAGTTATGGGAGCCTAATGTTGCAATTAGGCTACAAAATTTGGTACTTAATCATATAGTCTCAGTAGCATGATAGAAGAGCTAATCACACACTATTGGCAAGAGTTTTTATTGATGGCGTCTGCCCATGCTTTGGCAGTTGCAAGCCCTGGCCCGGACTTTGCAATCGTGATGCGGCAAAGCTTAGTATTTGGTCGTCGTTTTGCGATTTTGAGCAGCATTGGCATTGGTCTGGCTATTTTAGTACATGTGACTTATACGGTGCTGGGAATCGGTCTATTGATTCGAGATACGCTATGGTTATTTACTGCCATTAAAGTCGCAGGGGCAGCTTATTTGCTGTATATCGGCTGGCAGGCCATTGGTGTTCAAAAGGCAGAGGTTAAAGATTTTAATCCAGTCAGCAAAGACACTATGACTGGAGGTAAAGCTTTTCGCCAAGGGTTTATGACCAATGTGTTGAACCCCAAAGCAACATTGTTTTTTTTATCCTTGTTCACAACAATAGTCGATGCTAAAACTCCGATGGGGATACAGGCTCTTTATGGGATCTGGATGTCGGTTATGACCGGGGCATGGTTCGTGTTCTTATCATTGATGTTGACGCAACAAAGAGTGCGCCAGTTTTTTGCATCATTTGGACATTGGATTGATCGGCTTCTAGGTGCCTTCCTGATCATCCTGGCAATCATGTTACTGTTTTCGACTGTTAGCTAAGCTCGGCTTTGGGGCAAGTGCATAACGACGCATAACCCTGAACCTGCCTGGTTAAATGCGGTAATAGTTCCGCCATTGGCCTCGATACCTCTTTTGGCAATTGCTAAACCAAGACCAGCACCGCCCGAAGTTCTTTCCCGCGCATCAGTCGGACGATAAAAGGCATCAAAGATTTTCTCTAAATGTTCTTCACTCACCCCATGGCCCGAATCACAGATCTTGAGTTCAATGCCAAGCTCAGACTCAGCAGTGGATATAGTAACGCAAGTGTCGTCTGGTGTATGGCGAATAGCATTACGGAGTACATTCTCAATTGCTCGGGCTAACAAGCTGTAATAACCGGAAAAAGTAATTTCAGTGTCGCTCTGATAATCAACCGTTTTGTTGTGTGCTTCAGCTTCAAACTTGGCATCTTCAACAATGACATCCAGTAAATCATTGAGCATGAAGTTAGCCCGGTCTTCGTTAACATGGCCTCGCTCTAAAGCGGCCATTTGTAGTAACTCGCCAATCATCTCATCAAGCCTTTCTACTTCCAGCTCGATACGATCAATATGGCCTTTGGATTCTGGATTGGCCGTCTTTTGTGCCAGGCTGGCGGCAATTTGCATACGGGTCAAGGGAGAGCGAAGTTCGTGGGAAACGTCGCTCAGCAAGCGTTTTTGCGATTGAATCACTCGTTCGATACGTTCGGCCATTAAGTCAAAGTCCTCGGCTAAATCAGCGAACTCATCTTGGCGATTCCCCAGATAGCGCAGAGCACGAGCTTGCAGGTCACCGCGTGCAAAAGCCTGTGTGGTTCTTTGTAATTGGTGGATTGGACGAGTTAGATACCAGGTTAAAGCTATACAGACCAATGAACTGATACCTAGGGCTATGAGCAGGTGCCATATAGAAACTGAGTGGTATAGGTATGAAACAACTGTACCAAACTGATGAGGACTTTTTTGCTTCAAGAACAGCAGGTAGTAGTGACCGCGATTGAAAACAACTTCGGGACCAATATAAGCAATATTATCAACGATAACCATTGCTGGAGTATTGCGATTTCGATAGAAAGAGCTGAGATGGTAGAGTACATCGGGCACTTCCTTTCCTGCAATATCTTCGCCATTTTTATCAATAATATAGGTGTTATCAAGCTCTTCAGACACGCGGTTAAGTTTTAAGAGACTATCAGTTTGATACTCATCAATGACCTTGCGTAGCTGGATGGTAATAGCTGCCTGGCGGAGTTGTTTTGCTTCTTGGTCAGATGCGGGCACTAATTTATTATCCTGACCAGCTAGGCTGTATAAAAAAATGATGCTGGTCAGAGTAATAAGAGTGGCTAGCCAAAACCAGAGAAATATCTTCCAGAATAGACTGGGGCGGACGAGATTACGAATCCAGGGCAACATATTGATAGCCGACACCGCGGACTGTTTTGATACGTTCATCGCCTTTTGTATCAGGACCTAGTTTACGCCGTAAATTACTGATGTGCATATCGATACTACGATCATAAGCTTCTAAGTTACGTCCGAGACAGCCTTCTGAAAGTTCGTCGCGGCTGACTAAAGTACCGGCATTATTCATCAGTAGATATAAAATATCGAACTCGGTGGCAGTCAATTTTACCACTTCATTATTTAAGAGTACTTCGCGTGAAGCTGGGTTGATATAGACATCGCCTAGATGTACTGATTGTAGTTTCTTTTGCTTGGTACTGTAGACGTTTTCAGTGCGTCGAAGAATCGTTCGAATGCGAGCGGTTAATTCTCTAGGGTTACAAGGTTTAGCAATATAGTCGTCTGCACCAAGCTCAAGACCTACGATGCGATCGATTTCGTCACCGCGCGCAGTTAACATCAGAATCGGTACCTGGGATTCTTTACGAACTGCTTTCAGCACATCAAAGCCATTTAAATTTGGCAACATGACATCTAGCACCATCAAGTCAAAACTATGGTCAAGTATCATTTTTGCAGCCGTTGCCCCATCGTGGGCAAGCGCCACCTCAAACCCTTCCTGAGTCAGGTATTCTTGAAGCAACTGACAAAGTTCGATGTCATCATCGGCAAGTAGTAATTTTGGCATAGCAAACCCAAAGCATTGGCGTGTTAGGAGTTTAGCACGCACTTCATGGATAAAGTGTAAAGTTTGGTCAGTAAGTTTTACACAAGATTTACGTGGAAACTGTTATTAAATCAAACTTTCAAAGATAAAAAGAGTCTATAGTGAGTAGTATAAATTTGCAAAAGCATTCTTTTGTCGCAAACGCTAGCCAAATGAATGACTTATAAAATTTAACAATCCGAATAGGAGTTCGTTATGTCACTCAATAAAGCAGTATTAGCATTAGCACTGGGCGCATCATTATTGATGTTGAATGTCAGTGCTGAGGCAAAAAACCATGGTGGTATGCATAAAGGTCATTCCGTTGAACACCATCAAATGATGATGGACAAGTTAGGCGTTAATGATGAACAGCGTGCACAAATGGATAAGTTGCATCAGGAGCGTATGGAGGCAGTTGAGGCTCATAAGAAACAAATGCATGAGTTAATGCAGCAACAACATGAACTGATGCAGCAAGATACTTTGGATAAAGGCAAGCTGCAAAGTAACCTGCGTAAACAGGCTGATATCAAAGCAGAGATGATGGCAGGCAAACATCAGCATCATCAAAAAGTGAACAAGGTGCTATCTGAAGAGCAGCGCGCAAAGATGAAAGAAATGAAAGCTCAGATGTACCAAAAACGTGAGCACAAGCATGAGAAAGCGAACCAGCGCAAGCAGGAAGGTCGCGGTTAGCATTTATTGATTAAACCTCTCCCCCTTAGTGTTGAGTATTTGAGTCGGTTGAGCCCCTCCCTGGTAAACAAGGCTCGCTCTTCAACGCTAACGTTATTTCAGAGTCTCTCTGAAATCTTAGCCACCTTCGGGTGGCTTTTTTTTGCTATCATGAAATACAAATCACCGACCCGAAAACAATAATGCAGGATAAGCAGCGAATTAATACCGACTTAAAATGGCTCATTGAAAGTCCTGACTTTTTATCTGTTGCTGAAGTGAATTTGCTGCGTAAGCAAGCACTTCTGAATGCAGGCGAACTGCTGCAGCATGCGGTTGTAGACAGTGACGATTTTAGATTTGAGTCAACTCATCGATTAGGTGTTTATTTCGAACAGTTGTGGCATCACTTGATCCGTTCTCAATCAGGTTTAGAGCTATTACGCTATAACCAGCAGGTGATTATCGAAAAGAAAACCCTGGGGGAGTTTGATTCGATTATTCAGCAGCTCTCAACACAACGAACTTTGCATTGCGAATTAGCAGTTAAGTTTTATTTGCAAATTGGTCATGGTCAACGGATGGCAGATTGGGTTGGCCCCAATCTGCGTGATCGGTTTGACCGTAAATTTCTGCGCTTGCTTAATCATCAGTTAGCTTTAGTGTCTAAGCCCGAGTTGCAGCAATGGTTGCAAGAAGAGAGTCTAGTTATTGATCGCGCCGGGCTTTTTACAAAAGGGCGCTTGTTTTACTCTATGGAAAATTATCTGCAACAATCATTCGAATATCCTGCCGAAGTCGAAGTAAATCACTTAAAAGGTTTCTGGATGACCCATCCTGATTTTGAGGAGTATAAAAGCCTGTCAAACTATGACTGGTACCAACTGCCGAGAATGTATTGGCTTTCAGAAATCACAGCGCATGACGTTGAAAGTCTAGGCAAGGTCAGTCAGTTAAGCAATAATCAGTTGGTGAAACTAGTTGCCATGAAAGAAGGCAAAGAGATGATGCGCGGCTTTGTGGTGCCGGATGAATGGTTAGAGCGAGCCAGACAAAGAGTGCTGACAGACGAGTAGTACGAATGCTATTTGTATAACAAAAGCCCTGATGAGTTTTACATCAGGGCTTCCTATTAACAAATTTTCATAAAAGCGGGGAAGGTTTATTTCAATCGATTATCAATCAAATGCTGAACCACTGACGGATCAGCAAGTGTCGAAGTGTCACCAATACTGTCTACCTGATTTTCGGCAATTTTGCGCAAAATTCTGCGCATAATTTTTCCTGAACGAGTTTTAGGTAAGTCAGGAGCCCATTGGATTTTATCCGGCTTAGCAATCGGCCCTATCTCTTCAGTAACAATATCGATCAGCTCCTGTCTGATAGCATCAGTGAATTCAATGCCCTTTTTCAATATAACAAAAGCATAAATACCTTGTCCTTTTATATCATGTGGATAGCCCACCACTGCAGACTCAGCAACAAGGTGGTGAAGATCTAGGGCATTCTCAACTTCTGCAGTGCCCATGCGGTGACCAGAAATATTAAGCACATCATCAACGCGGCCAGTGATCCAGTAGTAACCATCCTCATCACGATTGGCGCCATCACCGGTAAAGTAATAACCTGAGTACTGTGAGAAGTAGGTTTGGAAAAAACGATCATGGTCACCATAGACGCTGCGCATTTGACCCGGCCATGAATCTTTCATCACCAGATAGCCACTGGCTTTACCTTCAAGCTCATTTCCATCCTGATCAAGGATCGCGGGTTGAACACCAAAGAAGGGGCGGGTGGCTGAACCGGGTTTTAATGGTGTTGCGCCTGGAAGTGGAGAAATTAAGATTCCTCCGGTTTCAGTTTGCCACCATGTATCAACTATCGGACAGCGTTCATTACCGACCACCTTGTAATACCACTGCCACGCTTCAACATTAATCGGCTCGCCGACACTACCTAACAAACGCAACGATTTACGCGACGTTGAGGTGACAGCTTCATCACCAACCGCCATTAAGGCACGAATTGCAGTTGGTGCAGTATAAAAGATATTAACTTTATGTTTGTCGATAACCTGCCAGAAGCGGGATGGGCTTGGGTAGCTGGGCACGCCTTCAAAGACTAGGGTCGTCGCGCCGTTAGCTAGAGGGCCATAGAAAATATAAGAGTGACCAGTAATCCAGCCGGCATCTGCAGTGCACCAATAAATATCGCCTTCATGGTAATCAAAAATATATTTGTGAGTCATGGCTACATGCAGCAGGTAGCCGCCACTGGTATGTAAGACGCCTTTGGGTTTACCTGTAGAACCTGAGGTGTAAAGAATAAACAGAGGATCTTCAGCATCCATGGTTTCGACCTGACACTCAGGCTCCATCCCTTTTTTCAACTCGTTATAGTCTATATCTCTGTCATCATTCCATTTAATATCTACTAAACGGTGCTTGATTACGAATACACTGTGTACCTCAGGGCAATGTTCAAGCGCCTTGTCTGTGTTCGCTTTTAAAGGAACGGTTTTGCCACCACGGACACCAGCATCAGCGGTAATGACCACTCGGCAATCACTGTCTAAAATACGGCTCTTCAAGGCTTCAGGAGAAAAACCACCAAAGACCACCGAGTGAACAGCGCCAATGCGTGCACAGGCCAACATGGCAAAACCTACTTCCGGAATCATTGGCATATAGATACAAACCCTATCTCCCTTTTTAACGCCGCGGCTTTTTAAAGCGTTAGCCATTTTACACACTTCATCATGCAACTCTTGATAGCTGATATAGCGTTGCTGATCCGGGTCATCGCCTTCCCAAATGATGGCCGTATGGTCTGCCTTGTCTTTTAAATAACGGTCGATACAATTATAGCTGACGTTTAATTTCCCCCCTTCAAACCACTTAATGGATGCGGTTTTGTAATCAACTTTTTTAACGGTTTTCCAGGGTTCAAACCAGTCTATAAACTCATGCGCCATGCGCGACCAGAACTTCTCTGGCTCTTGCACTGATTGTTGGTACATGCGCAAATATTGTGCTTCATCGATGTGCGGGGTATTGCTGCTGAATTGTTTTATTGGATAGGTTTTTGATTCAGACATAACGGACTCCTAATGACATATCAGCTCAGCATAAAACAAAAATACAAGCTGTTAAAGTCTTTGCCGTGAATAGTGATTATTAGTTGCGGTTATCTGAGTTAAGCGGCTGAAAATTCAGGAAATGAGTAAAAAAAAGGGTGGCCTGGAAGTAATATTATTACAGTAGATCGGCTATAAAAGTGTCGGTTATAGATTGAGGGTGATGTTATCAATCAAGCGAACCTTATCCATAAAAGCCGCCACCAGGATAACTAGCTTATCACTATCTGCTTGAGCCAGTTCAAGATTATCCTGACGAGCGATATGCACATAGTCTGGTTTGAAGTTTTGCTCTTTTAAACGCTTGATTGCCGCTTGCTCTAGTGAGCGATAATCGCGCTCACCATGGTCTATTTGCTGTTTCATCCAACCCAGCGTCTGGTAGATAAAGGACGCCTGATGTTTTTGTTCTGTGCTTAAATATCCGTTGCGAGAACTCATGGCAAGGCCGTCCGGCTCCCGGATGATGGGCCCGCCGAGGGTCGCCTCGATGGCGAGGTTCGAGCTCTCCTGGAGGTTGGGGTCGAAGTGGTCGCCGCTCTCCTGGAAGGCGTCGG
>JAPHRL010000069.1 GCA_026195755.1 Kangiella sp.
GAACCTTAAAAGGTGATAATAGCGGGGACTGGGGCGTCGAATTAGATTACGACTATATAAAAAAACTGGGCCGCAAGGAGCAGCATAATAAAACATTCATGGATCAGGTGAACCGCTCAACAGAAGAGTTGCTGGCATGGGCGGCAAAAGCGCTGGTGCCGGTAGAAGTTATTAGTCCACCTCTGCCTTGGGACAGATTGAATGAGGTTGAGGGCTTAGTTAAGCGCTTACACAAGAAAGGGGCTAAAGGTACCGCTGACAGAGCCGTTAATGCATTCGGCATGCAGCTTAACCCTGAATTGGCCAGCCATGAAGCAAAGCATATTACTGCTTGTTTGAAAGCTTTCATGTGCCTCTATGGTTGGCTTTATAAACGTGCCGATATTGATCTTACGCGCCGCATAACCAGCTATGTCGACCCCTTCCCCGCTGCATACATTAAGAAAATCATCAAAACCGATTACTGGCCGGAACTATCAGATCTGATTGATGACTACCTGGGTGATAACCCAACCCGCAACCGAGCACTGGATATGCTGCCCCTGTTTAAGCATTTGGATGAGCAGCGGGTGCTTGATAAAACCGACGATGAACTGATTAAGGCACGTCCAACGTTTCACTATCGGCTACCCGACTGCGATATTGATAACCCGCAGTGGGGAATATACCAGGCATGGAACGATTGGGTTGAGGTCGAACGTCTGGCCGCGGATGAAAATCGCTTACAAGCTTGTTGCCAAGCTTACGAGAAATATTTGAACAGCCCTTTGAAGCGGCTTTTCACTAGCTGGGATAAGATTGTGGAGAAGCAGTGGCTAAACCGGTAATTGCGATTACAGGACCCAACAAAGGCGCTTTTGGCCCCAGGTTGCTGGTGGCATGGGCCATCCGTTTCTACGGTGGACGCCCGCTACAATTGCGACCAGGCGACGAACAACTTCAGCACGAATATGATGGCGTGGTGATCACTGGCGGGCATGATGTTGAACCCGTGTTATATGCTACCGAGCCGGAAGTAGAACCAAAATACGATAGCGCTCGCGATGCCTTTGAAATGAAAATCATTAAAGATGCCTTGAAGCGAAATCTGCCGTTGCTGGGAATATGCAGAGGCGCGCAATTGCTTAATGTTGCTTGTGGCGGAACACTGTTTCAGCAACTGCATCTGTATCGTGTAAAAACCTCAAATCGGTGGACTATTTTTCCGTTAAAAACCCTCTATAAATCGAACACCACAGAAGTCGGTAACAGCCTGCTCCTGTCCATTACGGGCAGCAAACCTTCCAAGATTAACAGCCTACATAATCAGGGAATTGATAAGGTCGGTGAAAACTTAGTAGTTACCGGCAAAGATGCCGATAACATTGTTCAAGCTATCGAAGCTCCAGCCATACCTTTTGTGTTGGGGGTACAATGGCATCCCGAGTTTTTGCTATACATGAAATCACAGCGCGCCATCTTTAAAGCCTTAGTAAAAAAAGCTGTTAAGAGTAAACATTGAAAGGAGGTAAAGTCTGGGGGTGTTATAACTTCCTCGTAGCTACTCGCGCTGCAATTCCTTACAACTTTCCATTTAACATTTAGGTGAGTACCTGTAAGGGTAATAACAGGCTTCGCCCTCTCTAGCTAACTTACGCATTTCTATTAATCGCTCTTTGTATTCATCGCAGTAAATACTTCGGTTCGGCCCTGTGTGCTGCTCTATTTTTAAGTAAGTTTCATAGGCACGGCCAACTACCCATCGGCAATGAGTGTGATTCTGCGACAAGAGCTGTTGTTTGATGATTGCTGGGGTTTGGTAACTATTATTAGTTTTGCGCTCGGAGCTTGTGCTTCTTTGAACAGGTTTGACGCGTTCCATTGGAATCACGCTAAAGCCTTCACCTGATAGTTCCTGCACTTGATAGTTTCCTGATGATGGTGGTGTTTCTGAAAATCGTTTATTACCCTTCCTATCAGTCCAGGTGTAAATCACCGGTTTTGTAGATGTAGAATTTTGTTGCTTTTGAACAGACAAGTTTTGTCGCTTGTTATTTGCGATATTTTGACTAGCAGGATTTGCTGGGCTATGGGAAAGTTTTTCTGCCGGTTTAGCCTGTGGGC
>JAPHRL010000218.1 GCA_026195755.1 Kangiella sp.
CCGATGAAATCGGATTGGAGCTTATGGCTCGAGCAGGCTTCGACCCACGCCAGAGTGTAGAATTATGGAAGAATATGCAAAAGGCAGGGGGCAGTGCAACACCTGAGTTTTTATCAACGCACCCTGGCACTGACAGTCGTATTCGAGACTTAAATGCTAGAATGGATAGAGCCATGAAGATTTATCAACAAGCACAGGCATCAGGTAAACGACCCAACTGCCGTCTATAGTAAATGAGTTTTGTAATAAAAAGCGGACTTTATTGGTCCGCTAAATATCCGCCTCGCTCGTATATCGACTCCATATACAAATCCTCAAAATCCTTAACCACAGATTTCTTGACTTCCGGCAAGGACAATAAGTTTTCACGCCACTTTTGAATTTTCTTGTAATCACTGACCGTATCAACGCCGGTATTCTCCGCCAGCATTTTAGAACGCATCAAGAATGGTGCGAAGGAACTATCTACCAGGCTGAATTCTTTACCATTAAAGAACCCTTGATTACCGATACGTTTTTCAAGGTGAGCCAATTTTTTATTTAAGTCTTCTTCAATTTTGACAAAGGTTTCTTCGCGTCGTGCTTGTGTTAATTGGAATTGAATATTGTTGATGCTGCTGCTGAACTCGATCCATGAGCGGTGTTCCGCTTTCTCAAGTGGATCTGCCGGTAACATTGCCGTGCCATGGGTTTCATCAAGATATTCATTGATCACTGATGATTCAAATAGCACAGTATCTTTAATGCGCAACAAAGGTACTTTTCCTAAAGGCGATATCTGAACGAACCAGTCAGGCTTTCGCTCCAAAGAAATATACTCAATAGTAAAATCAATTTTTTTATGCAGCAATGTAATGACCGAGCGTTGCACAAACGGGCATAATTTATGGCTGACTAATATCGGTTGTTCTAGAGCACTCATATTGTTCACTCAGACTTAGTATCTAGTCGTAATGTAAATCGTTCTTTTTAGAAAAGCAACAACAAGGTCATCACAAAAAAACATATCTGTATAAGATACAAAAAAGGCCTTCTGATGAAGGCCTTTTAATATGCTTACTAGTGCTCGTGACCGCCAGGACCATGTACATGACCATGCGACAACTCTTCTTCGCTCGCATCACGAACTTCGATAACTTTCACGTCAAACATTAAAGGAACGCCCGCTAAAGGATGGTTGCCATCCACAGTCACTGTCTCGCCTTCTACTTTAGTAACCGTAATTAGCTGTGGTCCATTTGGCGATTCAGCGTGGAATTGCATACCAGGCTCAATTTTTTCTACGCCTTGGAATGCCTCCGCTGGCACTTCTTTGATCAAATCATCATGGCGCTGACCATATGCATCTTCAGGCTGGACGTTCACCGAAAGCTCATCATCAAGTTTCTTGCCCGTTAATGCACTTTCAAGACCTGGGATAATATTACGATGACCATGCAAGTAAGCTAATGGCTCATTCCCTTCTGATGTATCGACTAATACACCTTCTTCTGTTTTTACTGTGTATTCAATCAATACGACTTTGTTATCTTCAATTTGCATAATCAACTCTCTTACTTTCTAGGTACATTGATGAAACCAAAATAAACCGGCTTCAAACTTTTAAAAACTCTTCTTCAATATTTCACTTCAGATATCCACTGCTTTAAGTGAGGGTTTTAGCTTTGTAATCAAGCCCCAACCTTTCAATTTTCTACACCCATTACTTAAAGTTAGGTTTTTTTGCTATCGAGCAAATTAATTCTATAGCACTGCTTAAAGTGAAGATTTTTGGTCTAGAGCAAGGCTTTTGAATTTTGGACCTGAGGGAGCGTATACCTAATACGTGACCGAGTACAAAATTCAAATAACACAGCTATAGAGCAAAAAGACCACTTTAAGAGACTTTCTCGCCTGCCGCCTGCATATCCGCGTGATATGAAGACCTCACCATCGGCCCACTGGCCACATTGGTAAAGCCCAACTCTTCTGCGATTCTGCCGAGCTCATCGAACTCTTTTGGTGGCATGAAACGCATCACCGGATGATGATATTTGCTGGGTTGCAGATATTGGCCCAAGGTTAACATTTCAACACCGTGGGCTCTAAGATCTTTCATCACTTCGATAATTTCTTCGTTGGTTTCGCCAAGCCCAATCATTAAACCTGATTTGGTTGGGATCCCAGGATAACGTTCTTTAAAATTCTTGAGCAAGTCTAACGACCACTGATAGTCGGCACCGGGACGTGCTTGCTTGTAGAGGCGTGGTACAGTTTCCAGATTGTGGTTAAACACATCGGGTAAGCCGTCGGCCATTAAATCCAGTGCAACCTCCATACGTCCTCTGAAGTCTGGCACTAGCACTTCCACCTTAAGACCTGGATTTTGTTCTTTAGCGACCCGTACACAGTCTGTGATATGGGCTGATCCACCATCACGCAGGTCATCACGATCCACTGAGGTAATAACCACATATTTCAAACCCATCGATTTGACCGAATCTGCCAAGTGTTGCGGCTCTTCTGGATCAAGCGGTAATGGACGACCGTGCGCCACATCGCAGAATGGACAACGACGAGTACAGATATCGCCCATAATCATAAATGTTGCAGTACCATGACCGAAACATTCAGGTAAGTTTGGACAAGACGCTTCTTCGCACACGGTGTGAAGCTTATTGTTGCGCAACATGTCTTTGATTTTGGTAATTTGATTACCGTTCGGCAGGCGCACGCGAATCCAGTCCGGCTTGCGTGGCATCTCTTCGGTTGGCATAATTTTTACCGGAATTCGCGCCATTTTGTCTTCGGCACGCATTTTTTGGCCAGCAATGACTTTCTTTGCCTTGCCGCTAACCTTACCGGTCACACCACCACTAACTCTTTGATTCGACTCGTTTTTTACCGATTCAGAATTTGACATTCACTATTACTCAATGGATTCGCTGATTGGCTCAGGTAACCCGGTCATTTCCAGGCGCTTAGTATAGCCCAATTTATCGCATAATTGATCGATCAGATCAGGTTTAATGCGCTCCAGATTGTCCGGACCACCCTTCTCGACTATCTGGGTCATTTGCATGCCCTGATAACCGCAAGGATTGATACGTGAGAATGGCTCCAGGTCCATATTCACATTTAAAGCAAGCCCATGAAACGACTTACCTTTTCGAATTCTTAAACCCAAAGAGCAGATTTTTTGGTCGTCGCAATAGACACCCGGTGCATCTGAGCGCGGATAAGCCTCAATACCGTACATTGCCAACATATCGACCATGGCATTTTCAATGCCCGAAACCAAATCTCTTGGGCCCATATTTTTACGCCGCAAATCGATCATAAAATAAGCAACTTGCTGGCCGGGGCCATGGTAAGTAACTTGTCCGCCGCGGTCAACCTGCACCACCGGAATTTCCCCCGGAAATAACAAATGTTCGGCTTTTCCGGCCTGCCCCTGGGTAAATACCGGGTCATGCTCAACCAACCAGATTTCATCGGTAGTAGTGTCGTCTCGATTATCGGTAAATTCCTGCATACGCTTCCAGACTGGAACATAGGTTTCATGCCCCAGTTCGCGGATGATTACTGTCGATTGGTCGCTCATTGTCTATCGGTTGCCTTATAAGGTCATTTTCACGCCTTCAACGGTGAAGACTTCGCGGTACATAGCATCAACTTGCTCTTTGGTTTCAACCACAACCATAAATGACAAGGAGACATAATTACCATCACGGCTTAACTTGCTGGCTGGCGAGTAATCGTTAGGCGCATGGCGATTGACCACTTCTGCAACTTCCATATCAATGCCGTCACGGTTTACGGCCATGACTTTAAAACAAATCTCACAAGGAAATTGCCATAGTTCATCACGATCATAATTTTGCGTCATAACGCTATTTCACCTTCACTATTACTGTCGATTTCACCACGATACAGCTGCGCTTTAAGCTGCTGATAATGGCCGTACATTTGCCGCCAGACAGGGCCTGCAGTGCCATTGCCAATGATAACATCATTCAAGCGGGTAACTGGGCGGATTTCTTTGGTGGAGCTGGTCAGCCAGATCTCATCTGCTTGCAGCAACTCGTGCTCTGGAACTGAACGCTGTTCAGTCAAGATACCGTGCTGCTCTGCTAGCCATAAAACGAAATCTCGAGTAACCCCTGAAAGTAAGTGTTCACTTAGTGGCGGAGTTATGATGACACCATCGCGCACCATGAAAAGATTACTTGAGGTTGCTTCCAGTGCGACACCATTGCGGACTAATATGGTGTCATTCGCCCCACATTCAAGGGCCTGTTGTTTTAACAAACAGTTGGCTAATAAGGTAATTGCTTTGATATCGCAACGTTGCCAGCGAATATCCTCCGCGGTAATAGCTGATATGCCTTGTAAATCTTGCTCGCCTGGTTGCGGCTGAATTTCTGGCAGTGGCGAAATCATGGCAAAAATTGTTGGGGTTGGATTGGACGGGAAGTCATGATTACGTTCTGGATAAGCACCACGAGTGATTTGTAAGTAAATAGTGGCATTACTCAGCTGATTACACTCTATCAGTTGATGGCACATATCTGCCCAGCTCTGCACCGTCTGCTCCAAAGGCAAGCGAATACTACGCAAACTATTTTCGAGCCTTTCAATATGCTGCCTAAAGCGGAACAATTTGCCGGCATAGACTGGCACTACCTCATAAACCCCATCCCCAAACAAAAAGCCCCGGTCAAGTGCCGGGACTTTTGCTTCTTCAATGGGTAAAAACTGTCCGTTTAAATAAGCGATGGACACATGCTTCTCCTTTGTCGATTCCTTAATCAAGCCAGGGCATTAATGAAACTATGATCTTAGTGGAACCATGATCTTAGTGGAACCAGAGCTTCATTGAATCCCACATACGGCCAAAAAAGCCCGCCTCTTCCACATTTTCCAGCGCTACCAGTGGCATGCGTTTAACTTCTTTATCAGCAACTTTAAAAAATACCTCTCCGACCACCTGACCGCGACGAATCGGCGCCATCAATTGTGACTGGATAGTATAGTTGGCTTGAACTTGATCTTTCTGACTTTTTAGTAGGGTTAACGCTGCATCCTGAGCCAAGCCAACCTTTACTTCTTCTTCCGCACCCTTCCAGACTCTCGCTGTACGTAGACTTTGGCCTGCTTTAAATGGTTTGATGTTGGTATAGAAACGGAAGCCAAAATTAAGCAACTTGCGGCTTTCTGCGGCTCTTTCAGCCTCGCTATCAGTTCCCATTACTACCGAAATTAAACGCATATCTTCTTTTTCAGCCGAGGAAACTAGACAGTAACCCGCCTCTTCAGTA
>JAPHRL010000182.1 GCA_026195755.1 Kangiella sp.
CCGTATGTGACTCCAAGATTACCCTTTCAATTTCCTGTATTAGCCCGTCAGATATACCACTTGCAGAGCACAAGTCCTCGACAAACTGTTGTGATAAATATCTTGCTCGAGGATAAGAAAAAGGGTTATCTTCGCTTTCGCCATTAAGTGGTCGCCTCGATTCATCACCGCCACCCCAAGAGAGTTTAACTGATGCATCCTTTAAGTATTTACTAGCTCGCGCTAAGAAAGACGGACTGGCGTTACCTCTTCCACGCCATACACTCTGAGAAATGGAATCGCACCCCGCTGCTATCATATCTGCTAAAGCCGTTTTGCCTGAACCTCGAGCACCAATGATTGCTACCAGGCCCGAGTTTAGAGGAATATTAGGAGTTTGTGCCCAAGAAGTATTTTCTACACAGACGTCGGATATTATTTGTGATTCCATGGCAGAGGAAGGGGGCTCATCTCCAACAAATGCACGTCCTTCTGGATCAATACAGGCTTGGCGTAAAGAATCGAATTCTAGCCCTCCCTTTATCCAAGAGAATCTATTATCAGTCGGCTGCCCAATGGTTTCAAGATGATGTGCGTCGCTGCCATGAAGGCATGGTTTACAACCAGCATACCGCGATTTAATTTCGTCAATAGATACGCTGCGCTGACCAAGCCAAAACTCCCTTTGCGCTAGACTGCTGGAGAAAATTATATGGGCGAATTTTTCAATTTCTTGCCGCATTGTTTTATCTGCTGCTTGTCGAACTCCGGAAATACCATCACCAGTCCCTCCAGCTACAGCAATAAGAATGTTGTTCTTAGCCCAATCACTTTGCTGGTATACGTCTCGTAGCTGTGTAAAATTAACCTTAAATTGTGTCGCACCATGTTTCAATGCGGCATGATCTTCTTTTATTGTCGGATCTGCCTGTTTTCCAAGTCTAATTAGGTCACTTCGTGTGCAATTGAAAGTGTCACCATGTGCTTGGAATTGTAATCGTACTAGTATTCTCTCAATTTCAGAAATATGCTCATGTTCATCAGGGCTTACTAGTAAATGAATGTTTACAAATCCGGATTTAGCAGCAACATCCAATCGAAGTTCAATATTCGGGAAAATTAACTGGACGTCGGGTAATCTGCCATCTTTTTTATGGCTTATCACTTCTTTGTATGTATCTAACAAATAGTAATCTGTGACAGCAATAGCCTCAATTTTTGGTTTTGATGCTTCAATAGCAGTTAAATATTCATTCCATGCATCTGAACCTTTAAACTGATCGTTAAGGACTGTGCCTGGAGTATGGATATGAGGTTCCCATCTCCTCCACAATGAACCACGATTTATCATCCTTCCTCCAGAATCATTTATAATTTCATTAATTTTAATAATTAAGGTTTGGGCGGACTTGTTGCGGCAATTCTGCCGAAGACCATCCTTGCCTTGTAGGTAAAACTACAGCCGATAGTTATACTTTCACATCATGGTAGGACTATAAAGTTATTCCTAACTAGCTTAAATTCTCATCAGTAATCAGACGACACAACATAAATTGATTGTTAGAGCCCACTCTGCCTCAATGCATTTTTTATTGTAGCTGAAAAGATAGCAATTGAAGCCTCATCATTCACAAGTAAATCTCTCAACCCACGAGAGATTTCCAATTGAATCCCTTCCCCCCTCTTGCCCCGATTGCAAATATTATTTGATGCTAAGCCTTGAAGTGCAGGATGGTCCTGCCATCTTGCATTATAGCCCTCAGCCACAAGCAATTTTATCAAATTTTTACAAAGGTCTATTGCTCGTCCACCCACATTAACAAAATGCTTAGATCCAGCCTGCCCATGGAAAGTGACGACAACTTGAGCTGACTGGGCTATATGAAGTCCTTGTGGCTCATCAAAATTTGAGCTCGTTATGTGAAGGTCTTGGTTATTACGTGACTTGAGCCCTTCAAATAGATAGTAAGTTAAGTCATCTCCCGCAACGTATCTGCATATTTCAGACGTACCGGGCTCAATTTTTCCAGCGTGTGGTGCAATTAACGCTACACTGGATTCTTTTTGACACACCTCAATTCTGTACGACCCTCTGGGTTCAGAAGAATTAAGCTGGGCGAAATTCTCGTATTTATCTTTCATGAATCCTAACACTTCTATCAAGCATTGGTTTGTATGACTTTATTATTATTTCTCTCTTTCAACAAGCCTTAGACAATGTAATTGTACTCCCTTCCTTCGTATCGGTAACTTATAGCACCTCAATTGTCTTCTCGATATTCATTCCTGCTGCGCTTTCATATTTCTCTTTAAAGTAATCTAGATTATAAATGCTTGGCTTGGACAAGAATGATTTAAGTAGCTCTTTTCTTTTTTTACGATAAATGATCGAAGGTACTAACTTGTATTCTTTTCGAATATTTTGTTCAAACTGCTCGTAAACGGTTGGCGAAGCGCCCAGAATTGTTAGATCAATATCTACAATCAGTTGCTCATCTACACTATTTACTTCGACGTTATGCTGGGTTGCCATGATGAGGTTATAGACTCTTTCTACGCCATCGCTACTGTATTGATGATCAGTTAGGAATTCTTTAGCCCATTTTGCGCTATCAAGTTCATTTGTGGATGAGAATGGTTTGTATATTGCATCGTGAAACCATATTGCTAATTCAAGTTCATGAGGGTGTTCTGCTAGCTCAACTGCTGAATCTAGGTGATTGAGCATTGCTTCTATATGTTTAGCCGTGTGGTAAAACCGATGTTTTTCGGAATAGGCTTTCTTGAGTTTTTCAAAGCACTCAACTGAAGGCGGCATACCCATAGCGCGCATTAGCGATTGCCATCTATTTTTGTTCATTTAGTATTTTGAGATTCTAAATATTCAACGAGATCTGTATATCTTACTTCTGCTCGGCCGTCCCAACCTTCTGAAATAATTTTCACCGTAATACTTTCAGGTGGGACAATCCAGTTGTTACTATATGAAATCATCGCATCTTCTAAGGTCCCTTTGACGTCTAGATCTACTTTAGTACTACCAATCCCTTCCATTAAAATAGTGTAATCTGGCTTTTTTGCCGATAAGCACCTTTCCTGCTCTCTTCGCTCATCTTCCATCATTTCACTATTAGTTGTGGTCTTATAGGATTTTTTAGAAGAAGTGTCCTTTAACATGAGGTGGTAATATTCACCAACTTCCATACCCTTATAAATGTTAAAGGAAATAACCTCCCCATTTTTAGGCCCTTTAAAAAGCTCAATGACTTGTCCGTGACCAATACGGTCACAATATTCGTTTTCTGAATTTTTAGATACTTCCTTCGATGTTATTTTTACAATCACATTAACATCTGAAATATTGTTAAATTTTTCGAGCGATAACTTAGGATAGGTTGTTGCATCTATTCCAAGTGGCATAAATAACAGTATCAATAATACAATCTTCATTCTGGTGACCTTAAATTAGTTATTATTCATATATTAATTAAACTCTATTAGTTTTGTTGTTTGTTTACAAACGATAAAAAGGTGCGTCACGACGCAGAACCTGCTCTAGGGGTACCCTACGATTTCTGTCTTTACTTGTTAACACTTTAATCCTTCATTATTGACGACAGTTACATAAGCTATACGACCACCTCGCCACCAAATACCTTTTGTGCCTATTTTTATTCGCTTAGCGTGATATGGCCGACGGGCTTCGTCAACCACCCACATATTAGCCTTACCCTTTTTTGCGATATTGCCTTGTGTTACTTCCAGAGCAATCTCATTCTTCTCATCAAGTAGCTCTGGCCATATCATATGCACGCCCTCAACCTGAGGATCATCTCCGTCGTACAGGAAATCTATTCGCATGCCTTGTTCCAGCTTAATTTCTTTTAGTTCTTCGCATAGATCAATCTCATACTCCACGACGAAGTCAGGCATTCTCTTGAGTCTTTCTTGATATGGAGTGTGATCTTTCATTAATTATTAATATTTTTATTACGCAAATTGATTCGTATGACTTTATTAGTATTGTTGGTTGGTTACAAGTCAATAGAGGAAGCGGAGACGATAGCGATCACTGTTAAATACGTTCCTCATCTCTTAGTGTAAGTACTTCATAGCCATTGGGGGTTACGGCAATTGTGTGTTCCCATTGTGCTGATAATTTTTTATCACTTGTTACAACTGTCCAGCCATCTTTCTTCAGTTTTACTTTTGCCTTTCCTTGGTTGATCATCGGCTCAATGGTGAATGTCATGCCTTCTCGCAAAGTCAGCCCCTTTCCTGGCTGGCCATAGTGCAACACCTGCGGTTCTTCGTGCATTTCTCGACCGATGCCATGACCACAGTATTCGCGGACAACCGAGTATCCGTGTTTTATGGCATGTTTCTGTATCGCGTGACCGACATCACCCAATGTCGCACCAGGCTTAACTACTCTGATACCTTGCCACATGGCTTCGTAGGTTTTATCAACCAAGCGCTTTGCAAATGGTGGCACATCGCCAATTATGTACATTTTGCTGGAGTCAGTAATAAAGCCGCCTTTTTCCAGCGTGATATCCACATTGAGGATATCACCCGTTTTTAATTTCTCAGTATCCGAAGGAACGCCATGGCACACCACATGATTGACTGAGGTGTTGAGCACATACTGGTAACCATATTGGCCCTTGCTGGCTGGACGAGCATTTAGATGATCAACGATGTAGCGCTCGGCCAGATTATTGATATCCATTGTGGATATACCAGCCGTTACCTGGTTATCAAGATAATTAAATACCGATGCAAGGAGCCGCCCAGACTCTCGCATCAGTTGCAGGTCTTCCGCGCTTTTCAGTATGACCTCAGTCACCGACAATCTTCCTGATATCAACCTCAGCGTGCTTCATTTGCTCACGCATAATTTGATTAAAGGATAGAGTCGGGTTAGCTTCGGCAAGCATACCTAGCTTCATCCAATATTCAGCCTGTGCATTGATGGAGCGAACCATCACTGAGCTAGCTTTGCGAACTTCTTCATGTAGATCATCATTGATTTTCACGATTCCCATAGCATCAACCATGTATACGATATGTATACGAATCATATATTCGAAGAGCCTTAACTGCAAGTCGAATAAGCTGGTCAGGTTAGTCGATGCTGTATGCCTTTGAGTTACAGGGACATGGACTTACCCGAGGGCACTTCCTTCAGTCGTCTGATTTCGAG
>JAPHRL010000309.1 GCA_026195755.1 Kangiella sp.
ATCCTATGAGATGGGAAAATCTATACAGGAAGGAATGGGGGAAGTACAGGAAATGATTGATATTTGTGATTTTGCAGTTGGTCAGTCACGCCAGCTTTACGGATTTACAATGCAGTCTGAAAGAACATCTCACCGTATGTATGACCAATACCATCCTTTAGGTATTGTTGTAACAATTTCAGCGTTCAATTTTCCTGTTGCTGTTTGGTCATGGAATGCGTTCATCGCAGCTATCTGCGGTAACACTGTCGTTTGGAAACCATCGCCAAAGACTCCTCTAACAGGTATTGCTGTACAAAACATCTGCAACAAAGTTTTAGAAGAAGCTGGTCTTAAAGGCATCTTCTGTTTGTTCATCGATACTGAAGAGAATAAATTATCACAGCGTTTCATTGAAGACGCTCGCGTTAAGAAAATGTCTTTCACAGGTTCAAGCGAAGTTGGTCGTATGGTTGGCGTTAAAGTTGCTGAGCGTATGGGTAAAAGCTTGCTTGAGCTTTCAGGTAACAACGCACTTATCCTTGATAAAACAGCGGATATGGACATTGCCGTTCCTGCAATCGTATTCGGTGCAGTGGGTACAGCCGGTCAACGTTGTACTTCAACGCGCCGTCTAATCGTACACAAAGATGTGGCCGATCAAGTAATCCCAGCAATCGTTAATGCTTACAAGCAAGTTAAAATTGGCAACCCATTAGATACCAATACATTGATGGGCCCGCTAGTTGACGCTAACGCTGTTAAGAATTTCGAGAACGCAGTCGCTAAAGCCAAAGAAGCTGGCGGCGAAGTTCTAGCTGGTGGTAAAGCGATTGATGGCCCTGGCTTCTTCATCGAGCCAACGGTTATTCGCGCAGAAAACCACTGGGATGTTGTACAAACCGAAACTTTCGCTTCTATTCTTTACGTCATGACTTACGAAACGACTGAAGAAGCGATTGCGATGCAAAATCACTCTAAAGCTGGTCTTTCATCAGCTATCTTCACCCGTGATATGAAAGTTGCTGAAAAGTTCCTTTCTGCTCTAGGTTCTGACTGCGGTATCGCAAACGTCAATATCGGTACTTCGGGTGCTGAAATTGGTGGTGCCTTCGGTGGTGAAAAAGAAACTGGCGGTGGTCGTGAAGCAGGCTCTGATGCATGGAAAGCGTACATGCGTCGCCAAACTAACACCATTTTCTGGGGTGACCAACCTACTTTGGCTCAGGGCATCAAGTTCGACCTGGGTTAATCATTGTATTTAATTGAAGCCGCATTTTGCGGCTTCCCTTGTTTATATCCTTATTAAAGGAGTTCTTTATGGCAGTTTTTAATCTACGTGCATACGACGATCACGAACAAATCGTTTTTTGTCGTGATGTTGACTCTGGCTTGAAGGCCATTATCTGTGTTCACAACACCAACTTGGGTCCAGCGGTTGGCGGTTGTCGTATGTGGGATTATAACTCTGACGAAGGCGCACTGATTGATGCTCTACGCCTTTCGCGCGGCATGACTTACAAAAATGCTATGGCTGGCCTGAAAATGGGTGGCGGTAAATCAGTCATTATCGGTAACTCTAAGACCATGAAATCTGAAGAGCTATTCCGTGCATTCGGTCGCTTTGTTGAAAAGTTAAGCGGTAAGTACATTACTGCGGAAGATGTGGGTATCAATCCAAATGATATGGCCATCGTCAATAAAGAAACCAATTACGTTTTAGGCTTGGAAGGCAAATCTGGTGATCCTTCTCCGGTAACTGCCTACGGCGTATATAAAGGTATTAAAGCAGCAGCCAAACATAAATTTGGTAGTGATGATTTAAATGGTCGTAAAATTTCCGTTCAAGGTTTAGGCCATGTGGGTTATTACCTGTGCAAACATTTGCATGAAGAAGGTGCTAAGTTATTTGTAACCGATATCAGCAAAGAAAGCATTGAACGCGTAGTAAGCGAATTTAATGCAACTGCGGTAGGTATTGATGATATCTATGGTTTAGATGTTGATATTTATGCGCCCTGCGCTTTAGGTGCAGTCATTAATGACAACACTCTTCCACAGATTAAAGCATCGGTCATTGCCGGTGCCGCTAACAACCAGCTAGCCGAAGATCGCCATGGCGATATTCTTCTTAGCAAAGGTATCTTGTATGCACCTGATTATGTCATCAATGCTGGTGGTATCATTAACGTATCATTCGAAGAAAATTATAATCGTGATGCTGCGTTGACCAAAGTGGATGAGATTTATGGCACTCTAACTGAAGTGTTCGAAGCCTCGAAACTTAGCGGACGCCCTACTAACGTGATTGCTGATGAATTAGCGCGTCAACGTGTAGCGGATGCAAAAAAGAAATAATTCAGACACTTTAAGAAAGTTTGAATAAAAAAACGGGCTCAATAGCCCGTTTTTTTTATTCTGCCAATACAGCAAATAAACCTAATCTATCGCGTATTGGAAATAAATCCGGTAAGCGGTTGACCATATCGGGTAATCCACTTTCACCAAATAAGCCGCATACTCTTTACGATCACAGCCAGTCACGGTAAACAGCGTATCTACCAGCTCGTTGGCCATCGGATACTTTAGCTTCTCCGAAAAATTAGCATCATGACTCGACAATACCAAGTCAGCTTCATCATGAAAACGGTCATACCAAAGCGCATCAGGACTGGTGATCATTGTTGCCAACTGAGTATTCATCGAATAAATACCCGCGTTAGCGACACTTCGCATGGCATAACTTCGTTCAAGAAAACACACCATATATAAACTCTTAATAGGTGTTCTTACCTGGACACTGACACAGCTGGCTTTTTTGCCACCATAAAATGGCCCCAACTGTTCTTCGGGGTAATTTTTCATGGCAGCGATATTAAAACCAGTATCTTGATCAGGCGTTGCTGGAATAATGACTGAGTTTTCGCCGCGGGTGAATTCGTTGATGCTTTTAACGACACTCGGACTGGTAAGCTCTTCGATCAATGACACATAGGCAAGTTTGTCTGCAATCTCGTCATCTTGTGAAATTAATTCTGGCTTTTCTAATTCAAGAGTTTGCTCTGAAGGACCAATCGGAATGACCAATGGACGAGCTGTTTCAGTTTTCTCACAGTTATCGAAGAAAGTCAGGGTATATTGCTGAAGAAATTTATGATCTTGTTCATTTTCTTTAAGGATACAAGCAAAAAACAAATTTTCCATTTGTTCGCCTGTAACCATACGCGAAGCTTCAAAAAGTGCTTTTCGCTGCTCTGTTTTATTGCCCTGATTCTGTGTACTCTTATCTGAGGCTTTAATCAGCGCCTTCAGAGCTGAATGACTCCGCGAATATTCATATATGAGGTTCTCAAATCGAACCACCATCGCCTTGGCTTCATCAACTCGCTTGCCATTCACTTTATGCTGTTCCGCCAGGTCAATAAAGCCGCGTAAACCGGCTGGCCCAGGTAAAGAATGTATGACCTGAAGACCATCGACAGCCTTATTAATGGTTTCCACCATTCTCTGACAAGTTGACTTATTGGCATTTAACCAATTCGCCATACCAGTAATCGTTTTAGCATGATTCGGAAAGTCATCGACCAGGTTCGATAAGCCATTTTTGATGCGCTCTCCTTCGCGATCAATAAGTGCTAATTCTGAGCGGGATAAAGTTTTACTCACAGTACTGCCTTCTTGTTTGGATACATTGCCATATAAACCGATACATTATGACACAACCTATTGTTTATCTCATATACTTTAAGATAGAGATCAAAATAGGACACAATAAACTTGCGTAAAGCAAAGAATTGCGCCCTTTCTCTATTAGTTATCCTTAAAAATTAAGCCCCTATGAATAACTTCCTGTTATTGCTAAATGAACCATATCTCCTTGTTTAGCAAGGAACAGTGCCATTTAGACTTGTGAAGAATATCAATAAAATACAAAAAGATACAGTATCGGATACAAATTTGCTACATCATGGGATAGGCTGAGAAATTGGTTATTGAAATGACTTATTATGACGCCTGGAGCGGAACCAAATCCCTAATACATTAGCTAATAAAATCAAGCTAGCACCCAACAATTGAGCAGAAGATAAGACCTCATCAAGAAAAACAAAGCTGAAAAATAGAGCGATTGGGACATAAAGATAGTAGACCACCGAAGTCACCACATGATTCAACTCTGTACTCACCTTTATCCAAAGACTATGAGCAACCAAGGTACACACCACACCCAGCACAACCAACCCTATCCAGCTTTCTTTGGGAATCGACCATTCCGCTTGCGGTAGACCCAAACTAAAGATAACCATTGCCACAAAAAATTGACCAAAGGTACGACGCTCACCGTTAATATGACGATACTTCTGATGCATCAGGGGCAACAAGGCGTATAAGAAACCGGATATTACCGCAAGGATAAGACCAATGGTCATGCCGTCATTGAGGTTAAACTCCGGCACCACCATATAAACACCAGCGAAAGCCAACAGTACGCAAAAAAGCTCAAGCCAATGTGGTGGTTGCTTATGCACAAACCAGCCAAGCAAAAGCAAATGCGCGCCAAAGGTAGAAACCCCAATAGCTGCAATTGAAGCGGTTGAAAGTTGAATGCTGTAGAAGTAAGTGAGCCAGTGAGTGGCGAACACTAAACCCAGTAGAAAAATGAATATCCAGTTTTCACGACGTGCAATGAGGGGCCTTCTAGTCATGCCTGCCAGCAATATTAATCCAACCACACTGACCGCTAATCGAAAGGCACCGATCAACCAGGGATCGACCTCAATATACTTGATAATAACTGGCACCATTGCCATCAAGAAGACAGCTAAAACAGCCAGTAAAACTAAACGCCAATAACCTGTATTCATTCTTTAAAAATCAATTAGTTAAAAATACTTATTAATAAATCAGTTTAGAATTTATCACTATACGAAGGCCGCATTCTTTCACAACCAATTTCTAACGGGTAGTTTTTTCCTTATTTCCACCCGAATTTTCTTGCATTTTTCGCTAAACAAAGTATAAAGCACATTCCATTTTGTGCTGATTGGCTATTTTTTGCTCATGGTCACTGATTAAGTGAGTCGTGAGTTTGTCAGCACGCCTGGTAGGTCTGGGAAGTTTCTATCGTTACGCCCCCAGAAATTTGTAAATAAGCTTGTTTATGGCTTCCCTGTACAGGAGATTAAAGAAGTGTATAAAGACTTCGACTATAACCAAGAGATTGATCCTACTGGCGCAACAGAAACTCAGTGGCCTTCTTTTAAGAACGTCAACGAGAACGATGAGCGAAACGATCATTTCATACACAGAAACGGCAAAATCTTTGCGGGTACTCATTTGATCATTGATCTTTGGGGCGCGTCAAAGCTTGATAACCTACAACTGATGGAGCAAGCTTTCCGTGAGTCTGTAGTTGAGTGTGGCGCAACTTTGTTGCACATCCACATGCACCACTTTACACCTAACGGTGGTATTTCGGGTGTTGCCGTATTAGCAGAATCCCATATCAGTGTGCACACCTGGCCAGAGCGCGACTATGCTGCGTTTGATGTCTTTATGTGTGGCGATGCTGAACCTCATAAAGCGGTAGAAATTCTACGCAAAGCATTCCACCCTTCAAAAATTGAAGTAAGTGAAATTTTGCGTGGACAAGTTGAGAAATAAAGCCTAAGGCAATTAATCGACATGGCAAAAAGATTTATCGAAACCCTGTACAGCACTTACGGACAAAGCTTCATTGTTGATGAAGTTTTGTTTGAGAGTAAAACCGAACATCAACATCTGATCATTTTTAACAATGAACAGTTTGGTCATGTTATGGCGTTGGACGGGGTCATCCAAACCACTGAAAAAGACGAGTTCATTTACCACGAGATGCTGACACATGTGCCGCTTTTTGCGCATGGTAATGCAAAACGGGTTTTGATTATTGGTGGTGGCGATGGCGGTATCTTACGCGAAGTATTGCGTCATCCTGAGGTTGAGCATGTCACCATGGTAGAGATTGATGCTGCTGTAGTGGATATGTGCAAACAATACTTCCCTAAGCATTCTGATGGTGCTTTTGATGATCCGCGAGTTAACCTTGTGATTGCCGACGGTGTTGATTTTATCGTGAACAATGCAAATGCTGAGAACGGTGAAAAGTTTGATGTCATTATTTCTGACTCAACTGATCCGGAGGGTCCTGCCGAAGTGCTCTTTACCTCACGCTTTTATCAGGGCTGTAAGAACAGTCTTAATGAAGGCGGCATATTAGCAACGCAAAACGGTGTTAGCTTCATGCAGATTGATGAGGTGAAAACCACTTATAATCGCTTTGAAGGTATTTTTGACGATAGATGGTTCTATGTCACTGCGGTTCCAACTTATATCGGCGGAAATATGACCCTTTCTTGGGGAAGTGATGATAAGACTTTACGTCAGCACTCAGTTGAAACCATACGAGAGCGATTTAGTAAGGCAAATTTTAGTACCAGGTACTATAACCCTGAATTGCATGTCGCCAGCTTTGCCCTGCCTCAGTACGTGACTGAGGCGCTCAAGTAAAGCGTGCAAGAAAACACAAAGGCGAACTCAGAGTTCGCCTTTTTTGTATCCCGCGTTTATAAATGATAGTTTTATAAGCGCATTAGGTATATAAAGTTTAATCATTTAGCATCTTCAGAACCTGAAGATCGAATTGGAGATATCAGCACAATGGTCGTTGATCAAAATGAAGTTTGGAGCATCGAGAAAGCCCGCGCCCACTACAACCTTCCTTATTGGAGCGAAGGCTACTTCGACTTGAATGAGCAAGGTAACTTGGTGGTGAAGCCTGATCGTAGCCGCCCAGAGTTTAACTTTGAACTTTCAGAAATCTGCAAGGAGCTACAAAAGAAAGGATTTCAGATGCCTGCCCTGCTTCGCTTTGGCGACATTCTGCATAATCGCGTCAATAGTTTATGCGAAGCATTTAATCAAGCGATTAAAGAATACGAGTTTCAAGGTCGCTATACCATCTGCTATCCGATCAAAGTCAATCAACAGCGTCGTGTAGTTGAAGAAATTGTGCAAAGCCAGGCGGCCATTAACAATAACAACGACAAGCAGATTGGACTTGAAGCTGGTAGTAAACCAGAGTTGATGGCTGTTCTTGCTCTATCTGAGCACACCAACTCAACCATTGTCTGCAACGGCTACAAAGACCGTGAGTACATTCGTACAGCCTTAATTGGTACGCAACTTGGCCACAAGGTCTATATCGTTGTCGAAAAGCTGACAGAGCTTCAGTTAGTGCTGGAAGAAGCAGAAAGCATGGGTGTAAAGCCAACTATTGGAGTGCGTGCTCGATTAGCTTCAAAAGGTGAATCTAAATGGCAAACCTCTGGTGGTGATCATTCTAAATTTGGTTTGTCGGCGAGTCAGATTTTGCGTTTAGTTGAAACACTACAAGCCAGCGACCAGGTGGATATATTTAAATTATTGCACTTCCATTTAGGTTCACAAATCACCTCTATTCGTGACATCCAGAATGCACTCAAAGAATGTGCACGCTTTTATGCCGAATTACATGCGCTCGGCGTGCCAGTCGAAACTGTGGATGTGGGTGGCGGTCTTGGTGTTGATTATGAAGGTACTCGTAGTCAGAGCCATTGCTCAATCAACTATAGCCTATCGGAATATGCTAATAACGTGGTGTGGGCGTTTTATGATGTTGCCAACGAGAATGACTTACCTCATCCGAATATCATTACAGAATCAGGTCGAGCATTGACTGCGCACCACGCTGTATTAATTGCCAATGTTATTGATTCAGAAGCTCCTGAAAAAGTGGAGCTGGAAGCTCCTTCTGAAGAAGCGCCACTGGTGTTGCACAACCTTTGGGAAAGCTATCAGGAAGCAATCAACACTAAAGATAACCGTAAACTTATGGAGACCTTCCATGATGCCGGTTACTTGCTGACAGAAGCTCAAGGAATGTTCAGCCATCAGGTCTTGTCACTTGCTGAGCGAGCGATGGCTGAGCGTCTGCACCGCATGATTTTAATGTTGGTCAAAGAGAAGTTAATTCCTGAAATTCAAGAGCATCAAAATACTTTAGACAATTTAAATGAAAAATTAGCCAGTAAATACTTTGTTAACTTTTCAATTTTCCAATCCTTGCCGGATGCGTGGGCAATTGATCAGATATTTCCAGTGATGCCTTTGGTCGGGCTCAAAGAGGAGCCTATGGAAAGCGTCATTATTCAGGATATCACCTGTGACAGTGATGGCGTATTGGAGCAGTATGTTAATGCACAGGGCATTACCCCTACTTTGATGCTCCCTACCTATACACCAGGCGATGAGTATTTGCTCGGCTTCTTTATGGTGGGCGCCTATCAGGAAATATTGGGTGATATGCACAACTTGTTCGGTGATACCCACACAATCGATCTGGTGCTTGCCGAGAATGGTGAAATTAAGATCACGGGAACTGACTACGGTTCAGGCGTTGATGAGATGCTCGAGTATGTCGATTTTGATGCTAAATCCATTTTGGAGTCTTATCGTCGCCAGCTCAAAGCAAGCGACCTTGAGCAAGCGCAACAACGCCAATACCTGGCAGAATTACGCGAAGGTATTTATGGCTACAGTTATTTAGAGGATTAGACTGAAAATGACTCAGCTGAAAAGACGCTGGCCAGCCGAATGGGAGGCTCATGTAGCAACCTGGATGGCATGGCCCTGTCGCACTGAAATTTGGACTAACGGTTTAGAGAAAGCACAATTGGCTTTTGCAGAAGTGGCCAATACTATTGCTGATTATGAGCCATTGTTTATGCTGGTTAAGCCTGAGCATAAAGCTTTTGCTACCAAGAAACTCAGTAGCTCGATTACTTTCGTGGAGATGGCTATCGATGATAGTTGGACGCGTGACACCGCGCCAATCTGGATAGAAGAAGATGGCAAGCCTCTGGCTTTAGATTTCCAATTTAACGCCTGGGGCAATAAATTCTCGCATTTTGATAATGATGCTAAAGTTGCTGCTAACATCATCAACTATAGCGGTAATCAGTCACGTCAGCTGAATATGGTGTTAGAAGGCGGTGCGGTTCACTCGAACGGTCAAGGGACTATTTTAACGACTAAAGAATGCTTGCTTAATGCAAACCGAAATCCATCAATGAACCAGCAACAGATTGAAGAGGTTTTACTGGAGCAGTTTGGTGCTGACCAGATTGTGTGGTTAGAGAAAGGTGTTGCAGGCGATGTGGATACCGATGGCCATATAGACAATATTGCCTGCTTTATTGAGAGTGATTTAATCATCAGTCAAAACTGTGACGCATCGAGCGAAAACTATAGTATCTACGAAGACAACCGCAGGATTCTTCGCGACAATAATTTGAAACTGGTTGAGGTCTCTGAACCTGAAGCGCGCTATCAAAATGGGCTTCGCGCACCTCTTTCGTATATAAACTTTTATATTGCCAATGATGCAATCATTATGCCGTCTTTCGACTGTAAACAAGATGATGAAGCAAAATCTGTATTAACAAACTTGTTTCCTCATCGGAGTATTCATCAAATTAATGCCAACGAAATTCTGGTCGGTGGCGGCGGCATTCACTGCATAACCATGCAGCAACCCAAAATTTAATCAGCTCATACATTTGAGTCTTTACAGGTGATAACACTATGAGAAAAGTAACTTTTGCAGCAACCCAGTTTGCGGTTAGTGCAAACTTTGATGAGAACATTGCTAAAGGTGAAGCTTTAGTTAAACAGGCAGCAGAGCAAGGAGCAAACGCCATTCTTTTGCAGGAATTGTTTGCAGGCTATTACTGGTGTAAAGATCAGGACCCTAAATATTTCGACTGGGCTGAACCTTACCATGGCAGTCGTGTACTACAGCATTTTTCAACGGTTGCTAAACAGTTAGGTGTGGTTTTACCCATCAGCTATTTTGAAAAAGCTGGCAATGCCCACTTTAACTCACTTGCCATGATTGATGCTGATGGCACCATCATGGACAACTACCGTAAAATGCACATCCCAGACGGGCACGGTTATCAAGAAAAGTTTTATTTCTCACCTGGTGATACAGGCTTTAAAGTATGGGACACCAAATTTGGTCGCATGGGCGCTGCAATCTGCTGGGATCAATGGTTCCCAGAAGCAGCTCGCATTCTTGCGCTGCAAGGTGCCGAAGTGATTTACTATCCCACTGCGATTGGTTCAGAGCCACAAGACCCAAACTGGGATTCGCGTGAGCACTGGCAGCGTGTAATGCAAGGCCACAGCGGTGCCAACATGGTTCCTGTTGTGGCTTCAAACCGCATAGGCACTGAACAGGGTGAAACCTGCGGCATTACTTTCTATGGCTCCTCATTTATCACGGATCCATTTGGTGCCAAAGTACAGGAAATGGACAAAAGCAGCGAAGGTGTCATTTGTCAGGAGTTTGATTTAGACCAGGTAGCAAAGCAGCGCGCTAGCTGGGGCTTATTTAGAGACCGACGTCCGGAATATTATGGACGTATCAATCAGTTTTAACTATCTTACTACTGTAATTAAAAAGCCCAGCGACTCGCTGGGCTTTTCGTAACACTTTTGTAACAGAGGAGCTACTTACTGTTGCTCCGGCATTTGCCATAACTCAACTTTGTTTCCATCCGGATCTATAAACCAGGCAAATTTGCCAAAACCATCTTCTTCGCAAATGTCACCAACTTGCTTACCTCCATTAGCGACCACCTGTTTGATACAGGCTTCCACATCATCGACCATAAGATTCAGCATGAAGTCCTTATCTGATGGAGCAAAGTAATCGGTACTCGATTTAAACGCCCCCCAAACTGTGTACGCGTCTTGAGGTAACTGACTACTGGGAAAGCTGGTACCACCATAACTGGGGTCTATCTTAAAACCCAAAGCTTCCTCATACCATTCGCCAAGAGCTTCTCTATCTTTGCACTTAAAGAAAACACCGCCTATACCTAATACTTTTCCACTCATAATTAATCCAACAACTTATCTAAGCTATCTTCACTAACACCATTTAAGACATTGCTATAACCCATTTCTTCAAGCACATCCTTAGCCTTGCCCGCACGATTACCCGAACGGCAATAGACAATAAAGGTTTCGTCCTTTGCAAGATTCAGCTGGCCAATACGATTACCTATCTCATCCACAGGGATGTTTACTGCGCCAGAATAATGACTATTGTTAAACTCGCCATCCGTTCTGACATCAATTATTGTGACATCATCCAAAGCATCTTCTTCAGCAACGACAAGTCGGGCTGTGAATTCTTTTGGACTTAATATATTCCCCTCAGAAGGCAGAGGATCAAACGACATTAACCCAATTTTTATACCATCAAAATCAACTATCGATGAATCAGAGGTATTTAAATTAAAAGACTCCGCAGAACTTGAAGTTGAATAAATAAATCTTAATGTCGCAGCGCCCTCAGAAACACACTGAACACTTTTTGGACACCTTGAGTCATTCACAATATCGACAAATTCAATAATAGAATCCTTAAACGAAACCTTATCACCCACTGAAACCAGATACTCTTTGGCCAGAAGCTTATCAGTGGTTGAGGCCTCGCTTTCAACAGTAGGCGTAGATGCACAAGATGCAATAAAATATGTGAACGATAATAAACAAACTATTCTTAAAGCCTTCATAAATCCCCCGCAGGTATAAAATGAATACAACCTCATTGTTATACGAGATAAGAAGAGAATCAAGAAAGGAATGGCACCCCCGACAGGATTCGAACCTGTTACCTTCCCCTTAGGAGGGGGACGCTCTATCCAGATGAGCTACGGGGGTGCGATACGGACTAGTGG
>JAPHRL010000138.1 GCA_026195755.1 Kangiella sp.
AGCTCTGGCCATTCTGATGATTAGCCCGTCCTCAAGCGTAATATCAGTAGCTTCAAGCTGTTTCATTTTTGTCAGCACTAAATCTGCTTTGCCATTGTTTAGAGCCATGTCCGCCCATTGAAACCATTGACTATTAGGTGCCTGACTTAAATTAAATGAGAAGTGCTGCTCGGCTTCGGTTGTTTTGTTTAATATTCTGGCAATGGATCCTGCAACCTGGTGATACCAGGTTAAAACACTATCGGAACTGTTTTGGTATTGTTTATCAAAAGTTTTTATAAGCTGATAGGCTTTTTCAGGTTGTCCCGAAAGTGCTTCTGTTTCAATCAGACATAGTTGAGCAAACAAGGGTAGCTTTTGACTGATTAGTTGACCACATGACTGGCGAGCTTTGTCATTATGACCTTGAATATGATGTATGCGCGATTCAATTAGTAGCGCCTGGGCATACAGTTGATGGTTTGCAGGTATCGAATTTAATTCCTGTAATGCTTCATTGAACCGATGCTTTTTTTGTAACAGCTGTGCATTGAATAGTTTTAGCTGGGAAACATCCTTCGGCGTTAATGAATGGTTATTTTTCTCAACAACACTCATCCACTCAGAGATATACACTTGAGCTTGTTGCTCAAGTTGGCTTTTGCCAGGATAACTTGATTGATTCAATAAATTGTAAATTGCAGATTGCAATTGCTTCCAGTTTTCACTGGAGTAGGTTTCAGGGTTTGAGTTAAGAGGTGTTTTAGGACTGGGTTGATAACTGAGTACCAGTTCATTAGCATGCTCAGGAACCCAGGTATGATTCTCAGCATGTCCTCTGCTTGATATTAGAAGTACTGTCAGGGCAAGAAGCCCTGACAGTACTGTTTTTAGAGAAATGTTAAGACCAGTTTTAAGAACAGAGTGGTTCATTGATCATTGTTCTCCTTCAATGATTAAGTCTTGATAGTAGTCGGTACTATCGACATCGAATATGAACTCACGGCCATTGACACCAGATGGTTCATCCGTTTCTGATTTGGAGTAAGAGGCCCGGCTGTAAGAACCGAACATTTCCTGTTTCACATTGATAGTGATATCAACGATAGCCGGGTCGGATGTTGCGCTGCCATCGCTCACAACAAAGCTAAACTGATCCGTTCCGGTATAGCCATTGTCAGGTGTGTAGCTGAAGCTGCCATCAGAGTTAACCGTTAAGACACCGTACATCACATCCTGAGAGAGACTGAATGTGAGACTATCGCCATCAGCATCAGAGCCTTCAAGTTGCCCATTTACGATGGTATCCGTTTCGGTCATGACACTTTGAGCTGTCGCTTCCGGCTTAGTATTTACCGGAGGCTCAGATCTATTGGGCCCATCGTTATCACAGCCGCCCAATATGAGTGCACTGAGTAACAGCGCACTCAATAATGGTATGGGCTGCATATATTTTGCAATATTCATCAGTTCCTCCTTAGTTTGGTGAGCCGGCTAATGGCGTGCGTAAGTAAGGGAATTGCTCATCAATGTCCGAAGCTGATAAAGGCGCGCCATCGGTGAATGGAGCTGTACCGACATTGGCATCTTCAGGTTGGCATAAACCAAGATTGGTTGGAGTGCCACCTACAGGAATCTCATGACACAAACGGCCCATAACAACGCGTAAAGCAATATCCACTACGTCATCACCAGGACGGCGACCATTGGGGAAACCTGCCAGATCATCACCAATGACACCAAGAGGTGACTGATTAGCCGCCGGTGTAGCTGGAATAGCTGTATTCAAACGCAGCATCTCAGAAGGAGTCACAGTTGCCTGTTGATTGACGCCTGCAAAACCGGTCAGGAAGGCAGCTATCAGATCATTTCTAGGAAAGTTGGTCGGCGCGATGGTTTCAAAGTTAGTCCCTAATGTCGCATTGACCGCATCACGGAATAGCAGATCAAGCAGGGCAGGGAAGCTCGGATGAGTCACATAATCTGCGAACTGAATATCCGCGTTAGGATGAGCCGTAGAGAAGGTGTCTTTATCAGGCAGACCAATCACAACTTCGTTAACCAATGGAGCACTCAATCGCGATATTTGCACCATGGCTCCACCATTCACTTCGGGCTTGTCAAAAGATGCGTTTGGATTCTGGATGCGAGCCTGTGGCAAGCTGGCGGTCGTCCATGCGCCAATTACCCCATTACCGTCGCCCACTAAGCAGCTGGCCGGTAATTCTAATGCTAGTGTTGTGACATTTTTATCTCTCAGGTCGTCATTAGCGACGTCTTGAGTGATACCACCGGGGAAACCGCCACCGTCACCGACACCTGGTGCACTATCGCCTTCAACGGGAACATAGTTCACCAAATCAAAACTTTCGCCAAGGTTGACAGCAAAAGGATCTTTACGCTGACCGACAAATACACGACCTGGTTGTGAGCAGTTCGGCAAAGTGACGTTATAAACGTATTGATC
>JAPHRL010000150.1 GCA_026195755.1 Kangiella sp.
GAGCTTGATGTGGAGCAATACAATACACTTGAAGAAGAGCGTAAAGCTATTCATGTTGAAACTCAGGAATTGCAGAATGAGCGTAACTCAAGCTCCAAGTCGATAGGGCAAGCCAAAGCACGTGGCGAAGATATTCAGCCGTTATTGGATCAGGTTGCTGATTTAGGAACTAAGCTGGATGCCGCTAAAGAGCGCCTCAATCAAGTGATGACTCAGTTAGATGAGATTCACTATGGCATCCCAAACTTGCTGGATGATTCAGTCCCAGAAGGCAAAGACGAGAGTGAGAACCTTGAAATTCGTCGTTGGGGTGAGCCGCGCCAGTTTGATTTTGAGCCTAAAGACCATGTTGAAGTGGGTGAAGCCTTAAACGGTCTGGATTTTGCCAGTGCTGCCAAAATTGCTGCCAGTCGCTTTATCGTCAAAAAAGGTCTGGTCGCCAAGCTACACAGGGCCTTGATTCAGTTCATGCTCGACTTGCATAGCAAAGAGCATGGCTACGAAGAAGTATACGTTCCTTATATGGTCAATGCCGAAAGCTTAACCGGTACTGGGCAGCTGCCTAAATTTGAAGAAGACTTATTTAAGGCACAAGGCAAAAATCAGGATGACCGTCCTTTGTACCTGATCCCAACCGCCGAAGTGCCCGTCACTAACCTGGTGCGCGATGAAATTGTTGAAGCCGATCAATTGCCTTTGCAGTTTGTAGCGCATACGCCATGTTTCCGCAGTGAAGCCGGTTCCTATGGTCGTGATGTACGTGGCCTAATCCGTCTGCATCAGTTCGAGAAGGTTGAGTTGGTGCATATGACTAAACCTGAAGACTCAATGGGTGCGCTGGAACGCTTGATTAGCCACGCTGAGAAAGTCTTGCAGCTACTTGAGCTTCCATATCGAGTGGTAACGTTGTGTTCTGGAGATATCGGCTTCGGTGCAACCAAAACTTACGATATCGAAGTTTGGCTACCAAGCCAAAACACCTATCGCGAGATTTCTTCCTGCAGCAACACCGGTGACTTCCAAGCACGCCGCATGCAAGCACGCTGGCGCAACCCAGAAACTGGAAAGCCTGAATTGCTACACACACTGAACGGCTCAGGACTTGCAGTAGGTCGTACATTGGTTGCTATTCTTGAAAATTATCAAAATGCTGATGGAAGCATTAATATTCCGGAGGCACTGAAACCTTACCTTCGTTAATCAGGCACACACATTTCTAATAGAAGCCCAGCATTGCTGGGCTTTTTTGTATTTACCTGATGAATATCGTGGAATCGATAATAAAAAAATTCTGATAAACCCTTATAAAACAGCTGGTTATGCAATTATTCCCAATTAATCTAATGAGCATCATAAAAATATCTAATTTTCTATTCACATTTGCATTTTATTTACATAAACTTACAAAGTTTGTTCGGTTGGCGATAAGCCTCACTGAAACAAATTACTTTAGAAAATTTTTACTAATTAGAAGAGAGGGTTCTGATGACAATAAGAAGTAATCTAATTGCTAAAGCTGTGAAAATGGCTCTATTAGCAACTGCTTCTGCCTCTTTGGCTTTGACCGCCACAGTAAATGCTGCGGAAGAGCAGGAAGAGGATGAAGTTCAGGAAGAAGAGAGAATGGTAATTGTTGGTTCTCGACTTAAACGTAATGAGTTCGAGGGCGCGTCTCCAGTAATTACAATTACTGCAGACGATATGAAAGAACAAGGTCATACGACTGTTTATGACGCTCTGGACAATCTGACCATTAATAATGGTGTCCAGATTGAAGGGCCTGAATTTTCAGGCGGTTTCACGCCTGATATTCGTACGCTCAATATTCGCGGTTTCGGTATTGGTAACACATTAACCTTAATCAATGGCAGACGAGTAGCAAACTACCCAGCAGCGTATCAGGGGCAAAGTTCAGCCGTGAATTTTGGCGCAATCCCACAAGCCGCAGTTGAACGAATTGAAATTCTATCGGGTGGTGGTTCATCTATTTATGGCTCCGACGCTGTTGCAGGTGTTGTGAATATCGTTCTTAAGAAAGATGTTGATGAGACTACTTTAAATGTACTTTATGGGCGTCCAGTTGAAGCTGAAGGTGATGATTATCGCATTGATTTAACCACGGGTAAGACATTCGATAGTGGTAACTTCACAATTGGGGCTTCATATCGTAGTACTGACCCAATTAGTGCAGGTGATTACGACGATTATGACTCAAATAGTGATTACCCATACTCAAATATTACACCGCCTTCATTAAACTTTGACACTTATGTGCTTGATCAATTTGCTGGTCAACTTGTTGACCCTGGCTCGCAGTGTGAAGAATTTGGTTCAACACGTTTTTTATATTCTGAATCATTAGGTTATTTATGTGGACGTGACAACGTTGCTCTTACAAACTTCCGTAATAAGCGTGAGCAGTTGTCAATTTTTGCTAACGGCACTTATGATTTAGGTGATGTAGAGTTATTTGGTGAGTTTCTCTATAACTCTAGC
>JAPHRL010000082.1 GCA_026195755.1 Kangiella sp.
GGAAGGGGCAATGGGCGGTTTGATTACCGCCACTGTATTGTCAACCATTGCTGCTTTCTTTATCGGTTTGTCATTCTCGCTCGCATGGTTTGTGCTGTTAGCATTGGTTCTAGTGGTGGTATCGGTGATTGGGGACTTATTTGAAAGCATGCTTAAGCGTCAGGCAGGGATTAAGGATAGCAGTCAAATTCTACCAGGCCACGGTGGGCTACTTGATCGTCTGGATAGCACGCTTTCTGTAGCTCCTTTCTTTATTGTTGCTTTGCTGATCTTTAAGCATGGCCTGAGCCTTAATTTATAACCATGTCAGTTCAACGTCAGTCAATCTGTATCCTCGGAGCAACCGGTTCAATCGGTACTAATACATTGGATGTGATTCGCCGTCACCCAGAGCGCTACCATGTATTTGCATTAACCGCTAATCAGAATATCGACTTACTCTTTAAACAGTGCCTGGAATTTGAACCTGAATATGCGGTGTTAACCAGCGACGAACATGCCGAATCATTGCAGGCCAAGTTCAATGCAGAGAATATATCCACAACGCTACTGGTGGGTATTGAGCAACTTAACTGGGTGGCAGGCCATGAAGACGTGGATACTGTCATGGCGGCGATTGTGGGTGCTGCTGGCTTGCTGCCAACCCTGGCTGCGGTCAAGGCGGCCAAGAAAGTGCTGTTAGCCAATAAAGAAGCATTGGTGATGTCGGGCGCTATATTTATGGAGGCTGTCAGCGAAAGCGGTGCGACCTTATTGCCAATTGATAGTGAACATAATGCGATATTTCAGTGCTTGCCGGAACATTTTGTTTCACAAGGCATCCAATCCTGCGGTATTCATAATATTGTACTGACGGGGTCTGGTGGCCCGTTTTTAACGAAATCTTTAGCCGAATTTCCAATGATTAGCCCCGATCAGGCTTGCGCGCACCCTAACTGGTCAATGGGCCGAAAGATTTCAGTGGATTCAGCGACCATGATGAATAAAGGGTTGGAGTTGATTGAGGCTTGTTGGTTATTTGATGTTCAGCCCGAACAGATTGAGGTGGTGCTACATCCGCAAAGCATTATCCATTCTATGGTGCGCTACCAGGATGGATCTGTGATAGCGCAGATGGGGAATCCCGATATGCGCACTCCGATTGCTCATGCGCTGGCTTTTCCTGAGAGAATCAGCGCAGGTGTTGCCCCATTGGATTTTATGCAGATTAATCAACTGACCTTCGAACAACCAAGCTATGAACGCTACCCATGTTTGCAGTTGGCCAAGGAAGCGATGGAACAGGGGGGCAATACCCCTGCGCGACTTAACGCGGCCAATGAAGTCGCAGTAGCAGCATTTCTAGATGAAAATATAAATTTTGACCAGATTGCTTTGGTTATTCAGCAGACATTAACTGAAACTAAGTATGCTGATGTGAGTGATTTAGACACTGTGTTAGCCGCCGATAACGAGGCAAGACAGAGAGCACAACAAATTGTCGATGTGTTAAGCGCGGATTAGAAATTTACCAAGACTTAATACAACCGAGTTAGATAATTATAGATAGAGAGCTATTCATTGATGACCGATTTTTTATACAGTATTTTTGGCTTGTTAGTCCTGCTTGGAGTGCTGGTCACTTTTCATGAGTGGGGGCACTATTGGGTTGCCAAAAAACTGGGCGTTAAAGCACTTCGTTTTTCGGTAGGCTTTGGTAAGCCAATCTGGGGGCGCACTAACAAACAGGGCACTGAGTTTGTTATAGCTCCAATACCATTGGGGGGCTATGTCAGGTTTGTAGATGAGCGGGAAGGTGAGGTTGCCGATGATGACCTACCTTATGCTTTTAATCGCCAGCCGGTCTGGAAACGAATTTTAATTGTCTTGGCTGGCCCGATGGCTAACTTTTTACTGGCCATTCTGGTTTATGCGGTTGTATATATGATGGGCATCGCAGTGGGGAAGCCTTTTGTAACCAGTGTCATGCCTAACACAGTTGCCGCACAAGCTAACTTCCCAGAAAACAGCGAAATCCTTTCAGTGGATGGAGTTCAAGTCAAAAGTCTTGAAGATGCGGTCTTCGCATTTGTTGACCATATTGATGATAACAAAACTATAGAGGTTGAAGTTAAGCCTCTCAATCAAGCTAAAACCACAATAACTCTTGACGTCAGTCAGTGGCAAGAACCCGATGAAGGCACCATTTTTGATAGCCTTGGATTGGATTTTGGTGCTGTTAATGGTGAGCCACGATTAGGGATGGTCGCTAAAAATTTACCTGCAGCGAAGGGTGGTTTAAAAGAACAGGATCTGATTCTGTCAGTTAATGGCGACAGTATTCATTTGTGGAGCGAACTGGTTACCTTTATAGAGAATAGCCCGAATAAGGAATTAGAGTTAGTCGTCTTGCGTAATGGTATTGAGCAACAGTTGACGGTTACCCCTCAACCCAATGAGCGTGATCCAGACAAAGGTTTTGTGGGAATCGCGCCTGCTTTTCAAAGCTATAATGTCATAAATTATGGCTTCTTTGAGTCTTTCGGCAAGGGTGCCGAGCAAACCTGGGTAATGGTTGAGCGAATTGGTAGTTTCTTGGGTAAGTTGATTACTGGGAAGTTATCTATCAAAAACTTGGGTGGTCCTGTTGGAATTGCTCAGGGCGCAGGACAGACAGCACAGGCTGGAATGGTTGCATTCTTGCTTTATCTCGCTATGATAAGCGTCAATTTAGGCTTCGTGAACCTTCTGCCAATACCAATGTTGGACGGTGGTCATTTAATGTACTATCTAGTCGAGCTCGTTCGTGGCAAGCCTGTCTCTGAAAAAATTATGGAACTTGGTATGAGAGTTGGCATCATACTAGTGCTGACAATCATGGCGATTGCGCTATATTTCGATATAAACCGAATAAACCAATAGAGAACAATCAATGCGTTTGATAACAAAAACAGTTACGGCTTTAGTATTATCTGCACTTTTTTCCAAAGCAGGCGCAATCGAGCCCTTTGTTGTAGAAGACATTCAAGTGGAAGGTTTACAGCGAGTTGAGCTGGGGTCTTTCTTTACAGAGCTTCCTATTCGTGTCGGTGAAACACTGGATAATGCACGCGCACCTAGTATTATACGTGCGATTCACCAATCAGGTAATTTTGAGTTCGTCAAATTAGAAAAAGAAGGTAATACGCTTAAGATTACCGTAGTAGAGCGTCCAATTATTACTGAAATTATTATAAAGGGTAACAAAGTTCTTAAAACGGAGCAGTTGCTTGAAGGAATGCAGGGCGCGGGAATATCAAAGGGTGAAGTGCTTGATAGCTTTGTTTTGGAAAAGATCGAGCAGGAAATTGCTAACCAGTATTATTCAAATGGACACTACCATATTAGTGTTGAGAAAAAGCTGGCGGAGCTATCTCGCAACCGTGTTCAGCTACACCTTACTATTAAAGAAGGTGGTTCAGCCAAAATTAAAGAATTTAATATTGTAGGTAATGATATTTTTCCTGATGAAAAATTATTATCACAATTTGAACTAACCACTGGTGGTTTATTTACTTTCTTCACAGATGATAATAAATACAACAGTGTCACTTTAGAGAAAGATCTTGAAACCTTAACCTCATACTATAAAGATCGTGGTTATCTTGAGTTCAAAATTACTTCAACTGAAATTTCATTAGCAAATAATGAAGAAGACATCTATATCACAATGGTTGTAGATGAAGGAGAAATATATACCATTTCTGGAATAGATATTATTGGTGACTTTAATTTCGAAGTAGATACTCTCAAACGCATGATTCCTTTAAAAGAAGGCGATACTTACTCTGCTGCGGCAATGACGTTTGCAGAGGAGCAAATAAAACAGCTACTAGGAATTTACGGCTATGCCTTTGCGCAAGTCAGAACTATTCCTGAAGTGTCTAAAGATACTCCGGAAGCTAAATTAATTGTTTTAGTTGAACCAGGTGAAAGACATTATGTTGACCGCATTAACTTCGAAGGAAATGTCAGTACCGATGAGAATGTATTGCGTCGGGAGGTTCGTGTTCAAGAAGGCGGCACCTTGTCATCAACATTGGTTGAGCGTTCTAAAATCAGATTACAACGGCTGCCTTATATAGAAGAAGTAAAGGTTGATACGGTTAAGAAAGAAGGTACGACGGATCGTGCGGACGTTTTGTTCCAAATAAAAGAGCGAAGTGCGGCTCAAGTAAGTGGCGGCCTCGGGTATAATGATTTTTATGGGATGACCATCAATGGTGAATTGTCTCATAGTAATTTTATGGGTAGCGGTAACTCGGTTGGCTTGGCATTAGATACTAACAAAGCTGTTAAAAGTGTTCGTTTAAATTATACTGATAATTACTTCACTCAAGATGGTATTGGTCTTTCATCTAACATTGTTTATAGTGAAACGGATTATGGTAAGTTAAACCTTATAGCTCAAAGCCTTGACACATTAGGTTTTGGCTCAACGCTTTATATCCCAACAGGTGAGTATTCAACATTTAGCGTCGGCTTTAATGCATCTCAAAACGAGCTGACTTCTCCTGTTACTAATTCACAGCGAGTTATAGATTTTTTTGATTTGTTAGGTTATGACGCTAACCTTGACTCTGAAGTTGATTTTGATATTTTCTCTGTGAATGTTGGTTACAGTATTAACTCTTTAAATCGTGCTATTTTTCCGTCAAAGGGTGCTCGTCATAGTTATGGCTTGAATGCGGGAACGGCTATTGGGGATTTGGAGTTCTATAAGGCAACTTACGATTATGATTATTACTTCCCGATTTCAAATGATGGGTGGATATTCTCTATTCGAGGCGGGTTGGCTTATGGTGATGGGTATGGAGATACTGAAGACTTGCCATACTTTCAGAACTTTTATGGTGGTGGTAGTTCATCCTTGAGAGGTTTTGAAACCAATACAATTGGGCCAAGAGATCTTCAAAGAATTCGGACCACTCAAAGCGTCCCAAGCCCGATACCTGGGGCCGGTAGTACAACGGTTATTTTGCCTAGTGAATATGACAGGTTGTATATTGGTCGCTACTCAGTGGGCGGCAATGCGCGATTCCTGAATTCATTTGAGCTGATCTTCCCTACACCCTTTATTGAGGATACATCCAACGTAAGAACCAGCTTGTTTGTGGATGTAGGCAATGTTTGGGATACGAAGTTTGACCCAGAGCGATTCGAAGGTTTAAGTATTGAGCCGAGCAGTATTTTGCCTTCTGTGCCTGATTACAGCGATTATAAGAATTATCGAGCATCGTACGGTATTTCATTGCAATGGTACTCAGCAATGGGGCCCTTGCAGTTCAGTTTATCAAGACCGTTGAAAAGTGAACCTTATGACGATACAGAAACTTTCACTTTCTCAATTGGTAAAACATTTTAATTAGTAATTAGATATAAATTATTGGAGAACAATTTTGAAAAAATTATTAGCAGTATTTTTATTTGTTGCAGCGAGCATGCCTCTAATGGCAAACGCCGAAGCTAAAATCGGAATCATCAATTTTGGTGAGGTTATGGCTAAAGTCCCACAAAAAGACGCCATTAATCAAAAACTGAAGAAAGAATTTTCAGGTCGTGAGAGTGAGCTGCAACGCTTAGGTGAAGAGATTGAAACTGCTCGCACAGAGTATATCAATAACGTTGCAACCATGTCTGAGTCTCAAGCAACAGACAAGAAGCGTGAAATTCAGAAGAAAATGTCGGATTACAAGCTAAAAGAAACTGCATTTAAAGAAGATGTTGAAAAGCGTAGTCGTGAAGAGCAGCAAAAGCTGAGTGATCAAATCCGAGATGCTGTAGATTCTGTAGCAAAAAAAGGCGGCTACAATATTCTTCTGGATCGTCAGGCAGCTCCTTACATAGATGCTACTATCCCTGATGTGACGGCTCA
>JAPHRL010000283.1 GCA_026195755.1 Kangiella sp.
AAAACACATATTCATACGTTACTAGGTAGTCATCATTTTGCGTTTCAAAAGTATAAAATACCCATTCTTCATCATATCTATTCCAATAGATCATCTTCGCAGTTTCCTGCAAAGCACATACTTCCCTACTCTTTAAATACCACTCTTTATCTTCATCACTGTATTCTTTTTGATAGTATTCGGTTGTTATGAAATCAGTTTTGTGATCAAAGCAATAAAATTTTTCCTTAATTCCAGGAACCCAGTTTTCCTGATAAAAGGTTAAAATTTGATTAAACTCATTCTGATTATCATAATAATTGTCGGAAAGCGTCTCGACAACCTCTTCATAAGAACTGGAGCTATCTAATTTTGGCTCGCAAGCCTGCAGCCCTAATGCAAGAAACAGAAGCAACATTTTTCCCATGGTTAAACCCTATTAACAGAAAATAAACTAACCAACCACCCACTCATACAACTTGCCGATATCTTTCACATGAATCTCTAAATGCTGACAGTCGGCTGCGATGCTGCTTTTGATGTCGGTTTCATAACTGTCGCCGATGTGGAGGAGTTCTTGCGGTTCTATCTTTTTGAGGTCACAAATTTTGTGCAGCATTTCAGGTGATGGCTTGGCGCGGCCATGGATGCCTGCGATGAAGTGCTGTTCGAAATAGTCCATTAAACCTAATGCAGATAAATTTGAGTTGCCGTTGCTGGTGGCAAATAGACTGTATTTGTCTTTAAGTGTGGATAATAAATCGTGAGTCAGCTGTGGGATTTTGATTTGGCTACGACAACCATAAAAGATGGCGAATGCTGGATTGATTAATGCTGAGTCACCATCGGTTTTTTCGAGCATTTGATGAATCATTTCTTTGCGCAGTAAGGTCATGTTATCCAGCTCTGGACGGTCTTCTTCTAGTAGCTTTTTTGAAATCGCTTGCATCGCTGCAACATCAAATTTTTCACCGATTGGCGGATGTGCTTTGGCTAAAAACTCAAGCAAGTCCTGCTCGCACTGTTCTATGACGCCCTGGTTATCCCACAGGGTGTCGTCTAAATCAAAGCTGATGACTTTGACTTTTTGCCAGTCAATTTCTTTTATTTTTTCAGTCATTGTTTATTCTTTCTTTTTTCTGGCTCTTGGGTGTGAGGCATCATAGGTTTTGGCTAAATGCTGGAAATCAAGGTGAGTATAAATCTGTGTGGTTGAAATACTGGCATGGCCTAACAGTTCTTGTACTGCACGTAAATCACTAGAAGATTCCAGTACATGAGTTGCACACGAATGACGTAGTTTATGTGGATGTAAACGATCATTGAGTCCTAGCTTTTTGCCCCAGTGTGCCAAACGTTGTTGAATGGCGCGGTTTGTTAGCCGATTGCCTTGCTGGCTTAAGAACAATGCTTTTTCATTACTGTTTTTAACAAAACTGTTTCGCTCCTTTAACCACAGGCTTAGTACTTTTTTGGAGCTATTTCCGAAGGGTACTTCTCGAATTTTATTGCCTTTACCGAGCACACGTAGCGTTTGATCTGAAAAACTTAAGTCATCAATATCCATGGCGCTTAATTCTGCAAGACGAATACCGGATGAATACAATAATTCCATCATGGCTTTGTCGCGAACTTCAATTGGCTCATCTTCAGGCATTTGATCAAGAAAATGGTTTAGGCTATCCACATCAATATTTTTGGGTAAGCGTTTTGCTTTTTTGGGACCACGGACGCCAACGGCTGGGTTAACGGTGATTTTCTTTTCGCTTAATAGGAACTCCAAGAAACGACGCATTGCCGATAACTGAAGCGCACTGCTGGAAGGCGATGCTCCCTGCCGATGACGTTTGGCAATGAGCATCCGAATATCTTGTGTGGTAATTTGTTGCCAGCTGTTATAACCAGCATCACGACAAAAGGTTAGTAACCTTTCTAACTGACGACGATAATTATTGACCGTATGTTCTGAGTAGCGCTTTTCATGCAGCAGCCTGTTCAAATAGCGTTGAATATCAGATTCCATGGTCACTAGTTAAAAAGCTAACTCTCCTGTTTATCCAGACACGCTTCGGTCACATCACCAATCAAGCGTAAAAATAAAGTACCCATATCAGCTGTAAATAAGTCGACATCCTTACTTCCCAAAGCAATCAAGCCAACACTGGCATTTTCACCCAGCGGAATCATTGAATAAGATTCTAATTCATGATCGCCGCCAAACAGTTGCGAAATACTTTCAGTTACTCGTCCACAGATAGGATCGTTTTGAATAAAATGTTGATCGGTTAACTGGCGGATGATTTCAAGATCGCTGTAATTAACATGATGCAAGGTGCCGCTATCGTCGCACAACCATAATTGAACGTTATCCAACTCAAAGTTATCGCGCAAATGTTCCAATAAACGATCCACCATTTCCTGCATTGAATGTGCAGCAATCATTGCTACAAATAACTCTGCACACTTATTCAGCAGATCGCCATTACTGTGCGCATTCTCAATTAAGTTGTTAAGTTGTGACTGCAATTTATCGGCTTTATTTCTTAAGCCTAAAATTTGTCGCTCAACTAATGAAACTGAGCCATACACTTTGTGCTGTAACCTCAGTTTTTCTAATAACTCTTGATGATTCTCAAAGAAATCCGGATGTTGCTCTAAATAAACAGCAATCTCCTGCTCTCTTTTCAATCGATCTTCTGCTGAACTACCTTCTGTCATTTTGCTTCCCCGAAAATATACTTTCCCTAAAAAATAGTTAGCCTTTACCCTACGCAGCTAACGGTATTCTTATTATTAAATTTCAACTTGCCCTTCAAAAACGACTTTAGCTGGGCCACTCATAAAGACTGATGAGCCCTCTCCCTGCCAAGTTATCCATAGGCTGCCACCAGGCAATATCACTTTGACCTTATCATCAGTCAAATCTTGTAAGCGGGCAACAACAACGGCTGCACACGCACCCGTTCCACAGGCCAGCGTTTCACCCACCCCACGCTCATACACACGAAGTTTTATGGTTTGTCGGTCGACCACTTCCATAAAGCCTGCGTTTGCTTGTGATGGAAAATATTTGTGCTGACTCAACATCGGGCCAACCGTTTGTACCGGTGCCTTCTCCACATCATCTACTTTCAGTACGCAATGTGGATTGCCCATCGAAACCGCACCCACTTTATAACTGATACCACCTGCATCTATCGAGTACAGCGTTTGCTTTTCAGCAAAGCGTAGCGGAATCTGCGCTGGTTCTAATCTTGGCTTACCCATATCAATGGTCACTAAACCATTATCTTCAAGTGTCGCTTGCATGGTCGCGGTATTGGTCGATAACCGTAGCTGTCTTTTCCAGGTCAGGCCTTTTTGCCTGACATACTTGGCTACCGCTCGCGCACCATTGCCACAATGACCCGCCTCGCTCCCATCCGCATTAAAAATCCGGAAATGGAAATCTGACTCAGGATGTTGTGGCGCTTCAATAATCAACAACTGGTCAAAGCCGATACCAAAGTTGCGATGCGCCAAATTTGCGATTTGGCCTTGATTCAAATAAACCGCCTGAGAAATTGCATCCACCACTACAAAATCATTACCTAGGCCCTGCATCTTACTGAACGGCATGATCATAATTGATCACCTTGTGGCTCAGTCGTCTGTTGCCCAGTTTCTTGTTTACCTTCTGGTACGGACGCCTTTTCCTCGTCCATAATCGGTCCGTCTTTGGGAGCTTGTTCTTCCGGAGCTTGTTTCTCAGAAACCACTGTTTCTGATTCACTTTCAGATAAGAATAAGTCACCTTTCTGACCACAGGCTGCTAATGTCACGGCCAGCAAAGACAGTGCTAACAACTGTCCAATTTGATTTTTACACATTGTGTATTTAGTATTTTCATCAATTTGAGAATTAGCCCTATCTTCCTACAGCTTGCCGTTTCCTGCAAGTTTGCATCACTTATAAAATCGTTCTTTATGCACTAATTCCGCTTAACCCAGCGCTACCAATCTGGCACAATGTCTCACCATTAATCATTAAGATTATTAGGAATTACCATGACTGAATCTGAATTCAATCAACAAGTTGATGACACCCTGATTGCTATCGAAGAAGCCTTGGACGAGTTAGATCTCGATATTGACTACGAAACCAGCGGTGGCATTCTGACTATCACCTTAGAGAATGGCAGCAAAATCATCATTAACCGTCAAACTCCGGTCAAACAGTTATGGCTGGCGGCGAAAGATGGTGGCTACCATCTGGACTGGGCTCATGACCAATGGATCACTGACAAAGACAAGGAGCCGCTTGAACAATTGTTATCCCGCGTTATGACACAGCAATCTGGCGAGTCAGTGTCTTTTACTTTATAACCATCACTTTATAACGATAAGTTAATATTTATGTCTGAATTACTGCCTTGCGTTACCGTCGAACCGTCCTCCGCTCACCAAGCTACCGTTATCTGGCTACATGGCCTGGGCGCTGATGGCCATGACTTTGAGCCGATTGTTCCTGAGTTAAAGCTACCAGAAGAGCTGGGCGTTAAATTTATTTTTCCTCATGCACCCGTCATTCCAGTCACCATCAATGGTGGTTACCAAATGCGTGCCTGGTACGATATCCGCAATGCTGACCTGTCACAACGTGAAGACGAAGCCGGCGTCCGCCAATCTGGCGAACAAGTTGAGCAACTGATCAGACATGAAATCGAGCAAGGTATTGCAACAGACAGAATTATCCTCGCTGGATTTTCACAAGGTGGCGCCATAGCCCTGCACTTGGCCACCCGCCTAAATCACAAACTTGCCGGAATAGTCGCCCTCTCTACCTACCTCACCATTCCAGACAAGCTGGCTGATGAAAAATCAGACTCCAACTTAAATACCCCCATCTTCATGGCCCACGGCCAACAAGATCCCGTTGTCCCCATACAGCGCGGTCAATACAGCGCCAAAGTGCTTGAAGAGAATGGCTTTACCGTCCAATGGAGTGACTTCCCCATGCAGCATGCTGTGTGCCTTGAAGAAATACAGGCTCTTGGAAGCTATATGCAAGAGCGGTTTACCGAACAAAGCTAGCTCAACGTCAATACTCACTTTCTGCTAGACGTTTGTCTTAATACGGAATGGTTCCGCATTCCGTAAAACTGGCATCGCTTCAATTATCTATTATGTATTTTTACACTAACTGATGGATTTTCTTGGTTTTTTGCGCGACTATAAGCTTTATGAAGCCAACAAACCAGACAACGCTCCCCGCCGATAATCGGGTCAATCAGCTTCCTGACTTCTGCCAGGTGACCACTCTGTATCTGATTGTGATTGCCAGTGTCTTACTGGCACTGCTGTTAAGCTTCGCCGCTGCCAACTGGCAACTGCAGTTTTGGACAAATTTGAGTCTATACTCTCTATTCATCCTTTGGACTTCGCTGACCAGCCTGGGCATTCTGTGTTTTCTCAGACGTTACATTCTCCTGCAACTACCCAATGTCAGCCTGCAACGATTCTCTACCATTGCTATCGGCATTATTTTGCTAGTCACCTTGAGTTACAGCTTATTGATCAGTTTCTATTTAAGCGAACAACCTTCATTGTGGTTTTTACTGCGCAATATTTTTATTGCCATGATTGTGAGCGGTGTGTTTTTTCGTTACTTTTACCTTCGCGAAGATAGCCTACGACGTATTCGCTCGGAAGCCGAGGCACGCATTCAGGCGCTACAGTCGCGCATTCGGCCACACTTTTTATTTAATAGCCTCAATACCTTGGCCAATCTGGCGATTGTCGATCCGGTTAAAACTGAAAATATGATATTAGATATGGCTGATATTTTCCGTGCCAGTATGCAGCGTTCGGATGTACTGATTCCTTTTTCAGAAGAAAAGCATTTGTGTACTCAATATTTAAACCTGGAGCATCAGCGTCTCGGTGACAAACTGCATTTTGAATGGCAAACCGATACCATTGATGACAACCTTCTAGTACCACCTCTTTTACTACAGCCGATTATTGAGAATGCGGTATATCACGGCATTCAGGCACGCTCGCAGGGCGGCACTATTGCTATTAAAGGAGTTAGTTATCAGAAACATATCCAGCTAGAGGTCATTAATCCGTTAGCAGAAGACAATGCTAAAAATCACAAAGGTAATTCGCTGGCTTTGAGTAATATTCAGCAACGCCTGGACGTACTTTTTGGCAATAAAGCGTCGATTAATTACCATCAATCCAATGGCCGTTTTTATTGCACACTAACCATTCCGAAGCGACTAAACTAATATATTATGATTTCTGTATTAATTGTTGATGATGAACAACCCGCCCGTCAGCGTTTGCGTCGCTTGCTCGACTCGCATCCCGATCTGGAGATTGTTGGCGAAGCAGAAAATGGCCAACAGGCTTTGGAACTGATTGAGTCACAGCGGCCTGATCTGATTTTCCTCGATATTTCGATGCCGGTCATGAACGGTATGCAGGTCGCCAAGCAGCTCAATCAAAGTGATCAGCAACCACACATTATTTTTACCACGGCTTATGATGAATATGCCCTGCAGGCTTTTGACGTAGACGCACAAGATTACTTGCTGAAACCGATTCGGCATGAACGCTTAAGCAAAGCACTTCAAAAACTGCAACGCCAGCTTTCGCCGAGTAAAACTGCTTTTTTGAGTATACGCGAACGCGAAACCGTACGCCGAGTCGCGGTGGAAGAGATTCTATTTTTTCACTCGGACCAGAAATATACCGAAGTACACCTTGCGAAAGAGGTGCTGCTAAGCAGTGAAAGCCTCAAGGATCTGGAACAGCGCTTTAGCCATGACTTTATTCGAATCCACCGCTCTACACTGGTCAACCGCCAACACTTAGTTGGTATTGAGCAAGACGATAGTAGCTGTCTGGCGCTGATTCAAAACAGCAAAACCAAGCCAGAAATCAGTCGCCGCCATCAGCCTGATGTACGTCAATATTTGACCTCAAATTCTGCGTAAGCCAATACCTTTATGCTAAGATCCATGCCACATGCTGTCTTAAGCCCTTAACTGTTAAGAGTTAACTATCTAATTATGAGTATCTCAACCCTTCGCATCGCCACCCGCCAAAGTCCCTTAGCCATGTGGCAAGCCGAGTACGTTCAATCCCGCTTACAACAACTGCATCCTGATCTGAC
>JAPHRL010000219.1 GCA_026195755.1 Kangiella sp.
TATTCTGCATGCGCACCGAGGTGATGATGAGAAGAAGCAGGGCTTCTTTGCCCGGTTGTTCAAGCATTAATAATAAACAAGTTTTGTTGAGAGGAGTAAGCCGGTATGGGCTATAAAACCCCGACATCCGCGCAGACCATTTCCGAATTGCAGGAGATAAAGAGCCGTATTCATCATCGTTTGATGGATCGGCTCAATCTTAAGATCATTGATGAGCTCGAATCTGATGTGGTACGCAATGAGATAGGTGAGCTGGTTCGTGAGTTACTGTTAGAAGAAGATACGCCTCTTAATCTTGAAGAGCGTGAAAAGCTTGTTCGAGAAGTGCAGGATGAGGTTCTTGGGCTTGGGCCTCTGGAACCTTTGCTCGCTGACAATAGCGTTTCAGATATTCTTGTGAATACCTACAAACAGATCTATGTGGAACGTCATGGGGTGCTTGAGCGTACCGCCGTTCGTTTTCAAAATGATGAACATTTGTTACGTATCATCGACAAGATTGCAAGCAGCGTGGGACGTCGAGTTGATGAGTCCTCGCCGATGGTGGACGCACGCCTGGCCGACGGCTCTCGTGTCAACGCGGTTATTCCTCCCTTAGCGGTCGATGGCCCCATACTCTCAATACGTAAATTTAGTGTCGATCCTTATACCTCGAAGGACTTACTCAACTTTAAGTCCTTGACACCAGGAATGGTTGATTTTCTCAAGTCTGCGGTAAAGTCTCGAATCAATATTCTTGTCACGGGTGGTACCGGCAGTGGTAAAACGACACTGCTGAATGTGATCTCTGGATTTATCCCCGACAATGAACGGATTATTACCATCGAAGATTCCGCGGAGTTGCAGTTACAACAGCCCCATGTGGTACGGATGGAGACCCGACCTTCCAACATTGAGGGAAAGGGGGAGGTCGTTCAACGGGATCTGGTGAAAAACTCCCTGCGTATGCGACCTGATAGAATTGTCGTCGGTGAGGTGCGTGGGGGTGAGGCGCTGGATATGCTCCAGGCAATGAATACGGGCCACGATGGCTCTATCTCGACCATTCACGCAAACTCTCCACGCGATGCACTGACACGACTGGAACATATGGTGGGCATGAGTGGTGTATCGATTCCACCTTTGGTTGTACGACAGCAGATAGCCGCCGCGCTTAATCTCGTTGTCTCAACAGAACGACTGGCAGACGGACGGCGAATTGTTACGAGCATTCAGGAGATCACCGGTATGGAAGAGTCTGTGGTTAATATGCAGGAGATCTTCTATTTCAAACGGGATACTGTCGATGAGCAGGGGAAGATTATCGGTGCCTTCCACGCTACTGGTATAAGGCCATTGATGTTGAAGCGCTTCACTGAACGCGGTGTCGCCCTTGATGAATCAATCTTCGATCCAGAACGGGTTTATGAGTAGGGGAGAGCAGTGAATAGTCCATATAGCACTTACATCCTCGCCTTTCTGATTTTTCTCGTATTGGCCGGGGTGGCTGAAGCGATCTATCTAGTGTGGCGCAGCTTGAATGTCACCGAGGCGGTAAAAATCAACCGTCGTATCAAGGCGATGTCAGCAGGTGGGGCACACGGTCAGGATGTGTTACAGCTGCTGCGACATAACCAGCTAAGTACCATTCCCTGGGTTGACCGGATACTTACAGCTTTTCCACGTTTTCACGCGCTTGATCGCCTTATTGAACAGTCGGGTGTCAACATTACCTTGATGAAGTTCATGGGGATTCAGGCTGCCATTGCGGTGACATTACTGCTGGTGTTGTTGTTTGGCTTTAATGCACACCCGTTAGTGGCAGTGCTCATTTCGATGGTGATTGGGATCGCTGTTCCTTACCTTTTCGTTACTCGCAAGCGTATTGCGAGGCATGAGAAGTTCACCATGCAGTTACCGGATGCGCTTGACTATCTGGCGCGCAGTATGCGAGCAGGAAATCCCTTTCTGGCTTCGATGAGGACGGCAGCAGAGGAGCTGCCGGAACCAACGGGTACGGAGTTTGGGATCACCTTTGATGAAATGAATTACGGCCTGGAGCTTGAAGATGCGCTCA
>JAPHRL010000117.1 GCA_026195755.1 Kangiella sp.
CCTTACTGGACTAGTGCGGATACTGGTTATTAACAGGCACATCCTGGACGACATGGAGGGTGGCCTTGCGTGGCTAAAGAACAGCATTCTTAAACTGTGGCATGTCTTCAACCGCAACAGTCTCGACGGCAGCCGCAAAAATATCTCAGCACACTATGATCTCGGCAATGACTTTTTTAAGTTGTTTCTGGATAAACACCTGATGTATTCCTCAGCAATTTTTACCGAAAAGGCGAACACCTTAGAAAAAGCTTCAGAGTTAAAGCTAAAAACAATCTGTGAAAAGTTGGATTTAAATGCTAACGACCAGTTGGTGGAAATTGGTACAGGCTGGGGTGGCTTCGCGATTTACGCAGCAAAGAATTATGGGTGTCATGTTACGACTACAACTATTTCTGAGCAGCAATACCAATACGCCAAGAAACGAGTCAAAGAAGAAGGACTGGAAAGTAAAATCACTTTGCTTAAACAAGACTACCGTAATTTGAAGGGCCAGTTCGACAAGTTGGTATCGATTGAAATGATTGAAGCGGTAGGACATCAATATCTCGACACTTACCTAAAACAGTGTAGCGATCTGTTAAAGCCGAAAGGCATGGCATTGATTCAAGCAATCACCATTGAAGACACTCGCTATAAACAGGCACTAAAGTCAGTGGATTTTATTAAGCGCTATATTTTTCCGGGAAGTTTTATTCCTTGCGTATCAGTTATCGTCGATACCGCAAAAAAAGCATCTGATTTGCGATTGATTAATCTGGAAGATTTTGGCGACAGTTATGCCAGAACCCTGAACGAGTGGCGAAAACGTTTCTTTAGTCATCTCGAAGAAGTAAAGGCACTGGGCTTTAATCAGACATTTATACAAATGTGGGACTTTTACTTCTGCTACTGCGAGGGTGGCTTTATCGAAAAAGCAATTAGTGATGTGCATTTACTATTGGCAAAACCTGCTAACAAGAGGCCGCAATGGTTAGCCTTACAAAGTTAAATAAGGTGTTAAACTTTGTGCTTCTGCAAACGGTCTGGTTTGCATTGGTGATCGGCGTGGTTTATCAGCATATCTGGCTAGGTTTTGCTATTTTCATAGCGTTTAGTATTTGGCAATTACAACCAATCAACCGAAAGTCCAACGATGTTACCATCATGATCACATTAGCGGCACTAGGCCTTGTTTTAGATAGCCTGTGGCTTCAATTAGGTTTGATCAGTTATGAAATGCAATGGCCATACTCATTCATCGCTCCGGTGTGGATTGTCATGTTGTGGATGGCCTTTGGTTTAACCATTAACCATTCGCTGAGCTGGATATTTGACCATAAAGTTATTGGTATTCTGATGGGAGCGATAGGTGGTCCAGTGTCTTATCTGGCTGCAGAAAAATTTGGAGCCGTAACGTTAAATCAATCAGTGTGGGCACTAGCGGCTCTTGCTACAGGGTGGACTTTAGTCATGGTCATGCTCATTACCGTTTTTGGTGAGTCATCAAGCTATAAAAAAAACCTGGTGGGGAAGAGAGAAACCTCATGGAATTAGATGTCGCTATATTGATTGTCATTGGGTTGTGTATTGTTGGGCAGACCATTGCCTGGTTGTGGCAAATGCATACCAAGAATACCGATATTGTCGATATCACCTGGGCGGTGCTGATTGTAGTTTGTGGACTGGTTTATGTCGGTCAAGCAGAGGGCAGCGGCTTTCATCGTTATATAGTTCTGTTGATTCCGGTTGCCTGGTACGCGCGTTTAGCATGGCATTTAATTGATCGCTATCAGATAGACCATGAAGATGGACGTTACCAACAGTTGCGAGCACATTGGTCCGACAATACGCAGGCAAAACTGTTTGTCTTTTTCATGTTCCAGGCCGTTTTAGCATTTGGATTCAGTTATCCTGTTTATATTATTGCTTCAGCTGATCATAATTTGGATATGTTTGATGGCTTAGGAATTGCAGTAGCGGCAATTTCATTGATAGGCATCACTCTGTCTGACTATCAGTTGCGCCAGTTTAAGCGTAATAAAGATTCTAAAGGTAAGGTCTGCAATATCGGCTTATGGCGATATTCGCGCCACCCTAACTATTTCTTTGAGTGGACGCACTGGTTTGCTTACCCATTGATTGGCTGGCACGCCGAACAAGGATGGCTGTTATATATCTACCCGATTTTAATGCTGCTGTTTCTTTTAAAGTTAACTGGCATACCGTTTAACGAGCAGCAAAATATTCGAAGTAAAGGTGACGCCTATCGAGAGTATCAGCGGCAGACCAATAAGTTTTTTCTAGGGCCGACAAAGTAGTAAACCAATAAGGCTCATTAATATTACGTTATGAATAAGTGCGGAGAGCTAAATGATTGCACAAGCTATTAATATAATTGAGAAAGGATTGCTACCTGATCGTCTAGTACGACTGGGCATACGAAAGCTCTGCGAGCAGCGACTGGCGGAAGAGTCGGCTTATGATTGCGAGGCACAGGGCGAACGCTATCATGAGTTTTTGCAGGAGTTGAAATCTTCTGAGGTAGCCATCAAAACCGATAAGGCAAATGAACAGCATTACGAAGTTCCTGCACAGTTTTATCATTTTGCGCTGGGAAAAAATCTGAAATATAGCAGTGCCTATTGGCCTGATGGTGTTAATAACCTGGATGCAGCTGAACAGGCAATGCTGGAGCTTTATGCTGAGCGTGGAGAGTTTGTGGATGGGCAGGACATTCTAGAGCTAGGTTGTGGTTGGGGTTCCTTAACGTTGTTTCTTGCAGCCAAGTACCCGAATAGCACGATTACAGGAGTATCAAACTCCAACTCGCAGCGTGAGTATATTGAGCAGCAGGCTAAAGAGCGTGATTTAAGCAATATCACTATCATCACTCAGGATATTAATCAGTTTGATCCTGGTCGTCAGTTTGACCGGATTGTTTCAATTGAGATGTTTGAGCACGTAAGAAATTATGAAGTGCTATTTAAACGAGTCAGTCAATGGCTTAAAGATGATGGCAAAGTATTCCTGCATGTGTTCTGCCACCGCTATTTGATGTATCCCTTCTTAGAAGAGGGTGATGATAACTGGATGGGACGCTACTTTTTCAGTGGCGGACAAATGCCAGCGGCTGATACTTTTCTCAACTTCCAGCAATATTTACAACTGGATAGACGCTGGCTGGTTAGTGGGCAGCATTATGAAAAAACGTCTAATGCCTGGCTGGACAATATGGATCAGAATCACAAACAAATTATGCCGTTATTCGAAACTGTCTATGGTAAAGACTTTGCCAAAATCTGGTTTCAGCGTTGGCGTATTTTCTTTATGGCTTGTGCCGAGCTATTTGGTTATGCTGATGGAAACGAGTGGATGGTTGCGCATTACAAGTTTGTAAAGAGATAGACGATTTGTTAATAGATAAATGACTTGTTAAGAGCTGACCAATTGGTTAAGCGCTGACTAGTAGCACATAAATATATTTATAATTTAGCTCCCCGGGTAAAGGGACATCAATATGAGTCAAAAACGTCGCGGCATACATTATAAAATCATCAAGGCGATGACAATACAGTTATTGCTGATTAGTGTGGTAACGTTATTGGGTGTCTATGGCGCGGCGAAAGTGGTTGAAAATGTTTTGATTAAACAGGCACTGGAAGGTGAGGCCGATTTTTTTTGGAAAAACTATGAACAAAATAGCGCCTTTAATTTACCCAACACTTTAAACCTGACCGGTTATATGTCATCGACCAGTCGTTCAGACGATGTACCCGATTATTTAGAAGTACTCGAGGTAGGTTATCAAAGAGTCGATGTGGATAACAGGCAGCCGCTGGTCCATATTTCTCAAAAGCATGGCAAGCGCTTGTATCTGGTGTTCGAAGAGGGGCAGGTTGCACGCCTGTCTTTCTACTTTGGTATTGCCCCGCTCGCATTCGTTCTTTTGATTATTTATCTACCGGCATGGATTACCTATATGCTGTCACGTCGAGCCATTTCACCTGTAGTTAAACTTTCACGTTTAATGGATAGCGTAGAGGTTTCTGAACGCTCCGATTTGAAGCTCGACTTTTCTGACATTGAAAAAAATGCTGATGCCGAAGTCATGACGCTGTTGCAGGCATTTGACCAGTATGCAGAGCGAGTCAATGAGTATGTGACTCGTGAAAAAAACTTTACCCGCTATGCCAGCCATGAATTACGAACTCCTCTGGCCGTACTCAAAGGCTCTATCTCATTGTTGGAAAAACAACAACTCAACGAGTCCCAACAAAAGATCGTGTCTCGCATGAAGCCAATGGTTAAAGAAATGGAAGACTTGCTGGAAGCCTTGTTTTTACTATCCAGAAATCAGGAGCCAGATATTGCTGAAGAACCGCTTAATATCAATGCTACTGTTAAGCATCAGCTGAGTGCGATTGAGCGTCTATATCCAGATAAGCAGATCCAGACCAGCTTGCATAGCAATGTTCAGCTCAAGATGCGTGTTTCCGAACGTCTGTTGGTGATTTGTTTAAACAACATAATGCTTAATGCATTTAATTATACGGAGAAGGGTTCAATTCAAGTATTTATCGGTCGTAGCTTTGTGCGCGTGTCGGATACCGGTATTGGTATGGATGAGAAAAGTTTACAACGTATATTTGAGCCTTTTTATAGAGCTAATCGTGAGCAGGAGCGGGTCAAAGGATTTGGACTTGGAATGTCTATCGTTAAGCGCATCTGCGATCAGATGAATTGGCACATATCCATTGATAGTGAGTTGGGAAAAGGCACGCAAATTCAGCTAACGCTAAAAGAACATATTGCAGAAAAATAACTAGAGTTATTCTTCTGGTGAAGTGATTTTAATACCCAGACCAGGTACTGTCTGTAGCAGATGTTCTGCGAACGGCTTGTCGATCACTTTGCGTAAGTTATATAAGTGACTTCTAAGAACGTCGCTGTTCGGTACCAGGTCGCCCCACAATTCTCGCTCAAGCTCTTCTCGAGTAACCACTTCCGGAGATTTACGCATCAATAGCTTCAGGATGTGCAAACCTGTCGGAGATAATTTGAGCTTTTGTCCTTGGCGCTTTACCTGCAGAGTTTTTGGATCAAGCTCCAGGTCATGAATAACCAGCGGTTTTGAATCCAGTTCGCCTTTATGACGACGAATAATGGCATTAAGGCGTGCATCCAGTTCTTCAAAGTCAAAGGGCTTGATCAAGTAATCATCTGCCCCTGCATCAAAGCCATCCAGTTTATCGCTTAATTGATCGCGTGCGGTGAGCATTAAAATGGGGATGTCAGACTGGGCTTCCTGGCGAATACGCTGACAAATGGTAAAACCATCCATACCAGGCAGCATCACATCAAGGATTAAAGCATCGTATTGATTGTTTTTAGCCAAATTAAGGCCAGAAATGCCATCCATCGCATAATCAACAATATAGCCGCAAGCTTCAAGATATTCGCCAGTTGTGGCGGCTAATTCTTTGTGATCTTCGACCAGGAGAATGCTGTAAGCCATAGTAGTTCCTAAAAATTAGAAGCAGCTCATAAGGTAGCTGAATTTGATTATTTAGGCAAAATGATTTTAGGATTGGCCGATTTGCGATAAATCGATAGATTATGGCCAATAACCTGAATTTTTGCTGCTTTAGTTTGTTGGCAAATATGGTCAATCATGGCTTGTTTATCATCACGCTCCTCAGCTCTGACTTTAATCTTAATCAGCTCATGGTGATTGAGCGCAATATTGATTTCTTCGAGGACGTTGTCAGTAACGCCATTAGCGCCGACCATCACGATGGGCTTCAGGCTGTGAGCCTTGCCGCGTAAGAATTTTACCTGGTTGTTACTTAATTGAGTCATTGCATCTTTCTGATAGTGATTATTAGCGGTCATTTTACCTGAAAAAAGGTACAATAGAGACTTATTTGAGGAAAAAACAAGCATATTTTCTTTATGTCACGAAGCAAAAGCAGTCACCGCTGGATGAGAGAGCATTTTGACGATCCCTATGTCAAAAAGTCGCAAAAAGACGGTTATCGTTCACGGGCGGTATACAAGCTGGAAGAGCTTGATCAAAAATATAAATTATTGGGCAAAGGTGTGACGGTGGTAGACCTTGGGGCTGCCCCGGGTGGGTGGTCACAATATGTAGCCTATAAGATGGGTAGCCAAGGTAAAATTTTTGCTTTGGATATTCTGGAAATGGATCCCTTGCCGGATGTTGACTTTATTCAAGGTGATTTTCGCGAAGAAGCGGTGCTTAATCAGTTGCTGGATAAGATTGGTGAACATAAGGCAGACCTTGTTTTATCGGACATGGCCCCCAATATGAGTGGTGTGGATGCGGTTGATCAACCGCGCGGCATGTATTTGTGTGAGTTGGCGCTGGAGCTGGCTCAAACGGTGCTTGCGAAAGGTGGTAATTATGTGGTCAAGGTCTTCCAGGGCGAGGGTTTTGACGACTATATACGACAGTGTCGCGAAGTTTTTGATAAGGTTTTAATCCGTAAACCCGACGCTTCCAGAGGACGTTCACGCGAAGTTTATGTGGTGGGTATAGGATATAAGGGTTAGTTACGTGTCAGTTGAACGAGTGATAGGCTAACTGGATGGTTATGATTGTTACGTTTTGTTAAGCTTCAGGGCTTTCGTTACTGACAAAGCATGGCATAATGTGTGGTCATTATTAAAGGCAAAGCGTTGCCAAGATTGAGGTTCAGGTTTTGAACGATTTAGTAAAAAATATTTTATTTTGGGCCGTTGCAGCGGTCATATTGTTCATTGTGATTGACGCCATTCAGGAACGTCAGCAGGACAATAGCCAGGTCAAATTTTCTGAGTTTGTGAGTCGCATCGAGTCCAAAGAAGTGGAAGATGTGGTCATTAACCCAAACAATAATGTGGTTTCCGGTAAAGATATCAGCAGTAATAGTGAAATTAATGCAGATATCCCTTCGGGCGGCCATGAAAAGCTGAATGAAATTTTGTTGGCAAATGATGTCAGCTACAGTGGAAAGAAGCGTGAGGGGGGTGGACTAGCTGCCTTCCTTTGGAGCTTTGGCCCTATTTTACTACTGATTGCGGTGTGGATTTATTTTATGCGCCAGATGCAGGGCGGTGGTAAAGGTGGCGGTGCAATGTCTTTTGGCAAGAGCAAGGCGCGTATGCTCAGTGAAGATCAGGTTAAGACCACTTTTGCCGATGTTGCTGGCGTTGAAGAAGCCAAAGAAGAAGTGGGTGAGTTAGTCGACTTCTTACGCGATCCTCGTAAATTCCAACGCTTAGGCGGCAAGATTCCACGTGGTGTCTTGATGGTTGGCCCTCCGGGTACTGGTAAAACTCTATTGGCGCGCGCCATTGCCGGCGAAGCTAAAGTTCCGTTCTTTACTATTTCGGGTTCCGACTTTGTTGAAATGTTTGTTGGTGTTGGTGCCTCTCGTGTCCGTGACATGTTTGAGCAAGCTAAGAAGCATGCTCCGTGCATTATC
>JAPHRL010000241.1 GCA_026195755.1 Kangiella sp.
CAATATCAGCTTTCGCTTCTGGACTTAGTGACATATTTTTACTCCAAATTTCAGGGACTTGCCCAAGATTTTAAAAAAGACCGGCCAATCACTAATTCAGCCAGTCAAATGAATGCGGGATTTTACCTTAGTCACTCACCATTCAGCAAGCGATAAAGCGTGAAATCGCCCGATATTATTGAGTTTTCTACTGATTTACCGCGTCTTTAAACGGCATATCCATACTTGATTCGATAAAACATTGACGCAAGAACTGTTCAAAGCAGGATTCTGTTTCAGACAACTTCTCGCGTAAGCGGTGACCACCATCAAATATATGTAAATTGGCGCCCGCTGTCTGTGCAAACTTAATCACATTAGATACCGGCACAATATCATCTTTCCAGCCATGAACAATGGTCACCGGGCACTTAACGTTCTCTAATTCAGCTTCGGCATAACCATCTAAATAGATGGCCGGGGAAATTAAAAATATGCCCAGTGGATGATTTTCGATGCCGGCCACTGCCGATACGTAACCGCCCATACTGGTTCCCACCAGTATGTAGGGACGTTCTAAGTTCGCTAAATGATTGTTCAGCTTATTCACGCGCTCATTAGTCGGTAAACGGCGGTAATCCAATGATTCCACCTCAAAGCCCATGCGTTCAGCAATATTAGACAATGCCTGTATACGGCTCCCTTTTGGACCACTGACTTTACCGTGAGAGAAAATAACGAGCGGCTTGATAATATCAGTCATTTTCTAAATCCTTGTTTTCATTATTTATACACTCGCTTCATCAGTTCTGATTAAGCGGGTCGGTGCAACTTTACCATCGTCATCAATAGTTCCAACACCAATAAACTGGCTGTTATGCACTAAACAAACGCTACCATCAATCGGTGAACCAGGGATCTGTACCGCTTGACCTAAGCGAATATAATAGGACTGGTCATCACTTAATTGGATGCTTGGCATATGCTTCAGCACTTGCTCTACCGGTAGCAACAACTCATCCATTTCTAACTTGGCATCAGCCTGTTTTAACTCTTCCAGATGCGCCATCGTTACGGCCTGCTCCAGACCAAAGTCACCGACAGCCGTGCGGCGTAACTCCAGCACGTGAGCGCCACAATCCAATTCATCGCCAATATCTTCGACCAAATTTCGTACATAAGTTCCCTTGGAACAGTGCACATCCAGTACAAACTCTTCGCCACCAAAACTCACTAATTCCAGTGAGTAAATAGCCACTTCGCGTGCATCCCTTTCGACCTCTATGCCTTGACGTGCGAGCTTGTATAATGGCACACCATCTTTTTTCAACGCTGAGTACATCGAAGGGGTCTGGCTGATAGTACCTTTAAATTGTTGCAATACTTTGACAAGCTGCGACTCTGTTACATTTACCGGCTTACTTTCAATGACTTCACCTTCGCGATCGGAAGTAGTGGTTTTCTCACCTAATTTTGCTGTTACGCGATACTTCTTATCAGCGTTAAGTAAATATTGTGAAAACTTAGTAGCCTCGCCAAAACAAATAGGCAACACACCGGTTGCAATCGGATCTAGTGCACCTGTATGGCCCGCTTTGGCCGCAAAATACAAAAACTTGGTTTGTTGCAGTGCTTTATTGGAAGTAATATCAGTAGGTTTATCCAATAGCAGGATGCCCGTAATATCGCGACCGCGTTTACGTCGTCTGCCCATTGTCTTTCTCCGGAAATTTCTAAACTATGACTTTTTCGATTCGTCGTCTGCGATGGCCTGTTCAATCAAAGAGGACATTCTCTGGCCTTCAACAATCGATTTATCAAATAAAAAACGTAGGCTTGGAACGCTACGCATACGAATAGATTTGGCTAATTGGGAACGCAGAAAACCAGCAGCACCGGTAAGAACTTCCAGTGCTTGCTTAATTTCCTGTGGTTCATCCTTGCCTAAAAAAGTCACAAACACTTTCGCATTCTGCAAGTCGCTAGTTACATCAACACCGGACACAGTGACAATCCCTAAACGTGGGTCTTTCATTTCACGTTGTAGCAATACCGCCAACTCTCGTTGGATTTGATCAGCAACTCTTCGTGCGCGCGCTTGTGACATTTCTCTACCTAATACCTAATTATAAAGTACGTTGAACGACAACAATCTGGAAGACTTCAATCTTATCGCCAGGTTTAACATCATTGTAATTCTTAACACCAATACCACATTCCATACCATTACGGACTTCGTTTACATCATCTTTAAAGCGGCGTAGTGACTCCAGCTCGCCTTCGTAGATAACCACGTCATCACGTAATACCCGGATTGGGTTATGGCGTTTAACGACACCTTCAACCACCATACAACCGGCAATTGCGCCTAGTTTTGGTGACTTAAAGACATCACGAACTTCAGCAAGACCGATAATTTCCTGACGAGACTCTGGTGACAACATGCCGCTAAGAGCCGCCTTCACTTCTTCGATCGCTTCGTAAATCACACTGTAATAGCGAATTTCTACCGCATCTTTCTCAGCCAATTTACGTGATGCAGAATCGGCACGAACGTTAAAGCCTATAATGATCGCATTGGATGCTGCGGCCAATGAAACATCTGTTTCTTTAATACCGCCAACACCGCTTGAAATCACTTTCACTTCTACTTCTTCAGTGGCCAAGTCAACTAATGACTTATTCAAAGCTTCAACTGAACCTTGTACGTCTGCTTTGATAATAACGTTAAGTTGTTGCGTCTCTTCGTCATTGCCCATATTGGCAAACATATTCTCAAGCTTAGCTTTTTGTTGACGCGCCTGAAAAGCTTCACGCTGCTTTGCTTCACGACGATCCGCGATATCACGGGCAGTACGCTCATCCGCAACTACGGTTGCTTCATCGCCGGCTACGGGTACGCCAGACAAGCCCAGAACTTCTACCGGAATTGATGGCCCGGCTGACTCGATAGGCTCACCGTTTTCATCCAACAAAGCACGAACTCGGCCATAGTGAGTACCAGCCAGTAAAATATCGCCTTTATGCAGCTGACCTTTTTGTACCAGAATAGAGGCAATGGCACCGCGACCTTTATCAAGGCGCGCTTCAATAACAAAGCCTTTTGCTGCGCCTTCATCAGTTGCTTTTAATTCCAATACTTCAGATTGCAGAAGTATTGAATCTAAAAGAGCATCCACACCTTCACCGCTTTTCGCAGAAACATGAACAAACTGTACATCACCACCCCAATCTTCAGGGATTACATCATGTTGCGACAATTCATTTTTAACTCGTTCTGGGTCTGATTCTTCTTTATCAATTTTGTTCACTGCCACAATCATCGGCACGCCAGCCGCTTTTGCATGCTGTACCGCTTCGATTGTTTGTGGCATAACGCCATCATCAGCAGCAACGATCAAGACCACGATATCCGTTACTTCCGCACCACGTGCACGCATCGCTGTAAAGGCTGCGTGACCCGGAGTATCAAGGAAGGTAATCATGCCCTTGTCTGTTTCAACATGATAAGCACCAATATGCTGGGTAATACCACCCGCTTCGCCCGATGCTACATGGCTTGCACGAATATAATCAAGCAACGATGTTTTACCGTGATCGACGTGGCCCATAATAGTCACCACTGGAGCACGAGGTTTTGTTTCACCCGTTTCATCATTCGCTTCTGATAAAGCGTTCTCTTCCATCTGGTTCTCATTGACGAGAATAGGTGTATGACCCATTTCCTCAACGACCAAGCTGGCAGTTTCCTGATCAAGCGACTGATTAATGGTGGCCATTACGCCCACTTTCATCATGGCTTTCATAAGTTCTGGTGCTTTTACTGTCATGGCTTTGGCAAGCTCACCGACGGTAATCGTTTCCGGAATTTGAACTTCGTGGATAATAGTATCTGTTGGTTTCTTAAAACCGTGTTTTTTCATAGCTTCTGGTGCCTGATATACTCTCTGTTCAATCACTACACCGCGCTTACTGTCTTCAAGTGCACGTGCGACCAAGTCGACGTCTGAAGTTTTCTTTTTACCTTTCTTGCGTTTCTTTTTGCGATGCCCGCTTTTCTCTTCAAAGTCAGCTATAGACATTGGCTTAACTGGACCTTTAGGCTTGCTAGGCTTTTTAACAACAACTTCTTCATCGTCATCATCGTCAAAGCGTGACTTTGATTTAGGCTTAGCCTTAGATGGCTTGCCTTTATTTTCACCTTTCTTCTCATCTCGAGCCACCTCAGCTTTTTTCGCTGATCTATCTTCTGGCTCTTCTTCTTGAGTTTCTTTCTTAGAAGTTTCCGTTTTCTGTTTAGCTTCCTCTTCAGCTTTACGCTTAGCCTCTTCTTCGGCCTGGCGTTTAGCTTCTTCTTCAGCTTTACGCTTAGCTTCTTCTTCAGCTTTACGCTTAGCTTCTTCTTCCGCTTTACGTTGTGCTTCTTCTTCGGCTGCTAATTTAGCAATTTCTTCGCTGGAGCGTTTTACATAAGTGCGTTTTTTCTTTACCGCAACCTGTACTGATTTTTTCTTACCTTCAGAACTAGTCACACTCAAAGTACTTTTTTGTGTACGGTTAAGCGTAATTTTCTTTGGTCCAGTGTTTTCAGAACCACCATGACTTTTTTGCAAATAGGTCAATAAAGTTTTCTTCTGCTCATCGCTGATAGCATCTTCTGGACCTTTAACTTTAATTCCAGCCGCCGCCAATTGCTCCATAAGTTTTTCAACTGGAGTTTTGACGGTATCAGCTAGATCTTTTACTGTAATTTTCGACATTCGCTATCCCCCGCTATATTATTCCTGCTCCTCGAACCAAGGAGCACGCGCGGTCATAATCAACTTCGCGGCACGCTCTTCATCAAGTTCTTCGATTTCAATAAGCTCATCCACTGACTGTTCTGCTAAATCTTCCATAGTGACAATGCCCTTGCTCGCAAGAACAAAAGCTAGGTGACGATCCATACCATCCATTGTCAACAAATCTTCGGCTGGCTCAACTTCTTCTAACTGTTCTTCGTTTGCAATCGCTTTGGTTAATAACACATCCTTCGCGCGTGATTTTAACGCTTCAACCAAGTCTTCATCAAAGCCTTCAATTTCCATCATTTCTGACTGTGGAACATAAGCAACTTCTTCAAGCGTAGTGAAACCTTCTTGAACCAGTATGTCAGCTAAATCTTCATCCACACCTAAGTCAGCAACAAACATCGAAACTATGGACTCAGTTTCAGATTGATTTTTAGTTGCAAAATCTTCCTCAGTCATCACATTCAGTTCCCAGCCGGTCAACTCACTGGCTAGACGAATGTTTTGACCATTTCGGCCAATGGCCTGCGCCAATTGGTCTTCATCAACTGCTATATCCATACTGCGATTATCTTCATCAACAACGATTGAAACGACTTCTGCTGGCGCCATCGCATTAATAACGTATTGAGCCGGATTATCGTCATACAACACAATGTCAATTCGCTCGCCATTTAACTCGCCTGTTACCGCCTGCACACGAGCACCGCGCATACCAACACAAGCACCCACTGGGTCAATACGCTTATCGTTCGTTTTAACGGCAACTTTTGCGCGGGAACCTGGGTCACGAGCAGCACCTTTAATCTCGATGACTTCTTCACCGATCTCGGGCACCTCAATACGGAACAACTCTTCCAACATTTCTGGACGAGTACGGCTAACAAATAATTGCGGACCACGATTTTCAGTGCTAATAGCGAACAACAAACCACGCACACGATCGCCAGTCCGAACAGTTTCTCGTGGCATCATTTCTTC
>JAPHRL010000135.1 GCA_026195755.1 Kangiella sp.
GGCCGCCACAAAGAAAAAGTTCTACTGGCTAGTGGTCTTGATGATAATGACATTCTGTCGCAAGAGGCTATTGAACGTGGCTTGAATTGTTTGAAGCTTTTCCAGGAACGAATTAGGAACATCCCTGCGAAGTACACCAAAGTGGTCGCAACCTATACGTTGCGCGAAGCCAAAAATGCAAAAGCATTTGTTGAGCCTGCAGAGTTGATTCTTAATAATCCGATCGAAATTTTGCCAGGGAAGGAAGAGGCTCGACTGATTTATGAGGGAGTCTCACACAATCATCCAGACATTGAAACAGCTTTAGTTGTCGATATTGGCGGGGGCAGTACTGAAATTGTCTTAGGTGATAAATTTAAACCGATTAATCTGGACAGTTTATCAATCGGCTGTGTCACCTATCAACGTTACTTCCCCAATGGCGAGCTTAACGAAAAACATTTCGAGAATGCCATTCTAACCGCTGCTGCCGAAATCTCACGTATCGAAAAGCGCTACCTCTTTTCAAGTTGGCAACACTGTCTTGGCTCTTCCGGCAGTATCGAAGCAATCTATAAAGTATTGGTTGAACTCGGCTTTGACGAAGGCTTTATTCTACCAAGTCATTTACAACTTCTTAAAGAACAATTGATCCAGATGGGCCACCTAGAAAACATTACTTTTAGTGGCCTATCGCTTAGCCGTCAAAATACTTTCGCGGTAGGACTGGCGATACTGATTGCTCTGTTTCAAGAATTGAATATCGATAAAATGTATGTCGCCAACGGATCATTGCGTGAAGGGATTTTAATTGAGCTCGCTGAAGAGTTAAAGGGCAACGATAACCGACATCATACTGCTCTATCACTTATGAGTCGTTTTAATGTGGATCAGGATTATGCCATCCAAGTCAAAAGTGCTGCCCAGCATATTTTCGATCAAGTTGCTGATACCTGGAAAATTAATCATCCTATTTATAAAAACTATTTAGACTGGGCCTGCTTATTACATGAAATAGGCTTATCAATTAGCTTCTCTAAATTAAGACTACATAGTGCTTATATTGTACAGTATGGCGATATGCCGGGTTTCAGTCAGCAAACTAAGGAATCCTTAGCTGCTATCATCGCCAATCAACGTAAAAAACTCTACCCAGAGCAGTTTGATAATAAATACGACCCTGCAGATGCCTTGCTGGCAATCACACAAATTTTACGTCTCGCTATCCTATTGAATATCAAACGCGACCCTATGAATATTACGGGATTAACATTCGAAGCTCACAGTAACAATAAGCTAGCGATACGTATACCGCAACAATGGGCTTACAAGCATCAACTACTCATAGCCGAACTCAATAAAGAGAAAGCTTACCTTGAATATCATCAAATAGAATTGAATTGGTTAATTGAAGATTAATTGAGTTTTTGTGAGCTTTTGTTGCAAGAACTGTTCTTATGACAACTTTGCCAATAGAAGATCGTGCAGTTTCTTACTATTCTTAATATGAGTAAAATGATATTCACCATCCCCACCCAAACGCCAGCTTTGAATTTTTTCAGATGCCATCAATTTTAGCTCTTTGATCATTTGTTGCTTCGCTGGGTTAAACAAGATCGGGAAACAGGTTTCAACACGATAATACAAATTACGCTCCATCCAATCGGCAGAAGATGCATATAAGTTCTCTTCACCCTCCGCATAAAAATAATAAACACGAGAATGTTCAAGAAATCGACCAATAATGGAGATAACTTCGATATTGTCTGAGACACCTTCGATTCCAGGCCTCAAACAGCAGACACCACGAACGATTAGCTTGATGATAACCCCGGCAATTGATGCTCTATAAAGTGCTTCAATCAAAGACTGATCAGTTAAAGAGTTAATTTTAATTATGATCAGCGATTTTTTTCCAGCTAAAGCATTTTCAGTCTCAGCCTGAATAGACTTCATGATATTATCATGCAGGGTAAACGGTGCATGCCACAACTTATGTAACTGATACACTTTGCCCATGCCCGTTAACTGTTGAAACACTTTATGCACATCTTCACAGATTTCGGGGTCGCTACTTATAAGGCTATAGTCAGTGTACAGACGTGCATTGCCTGCATGATAATTACCTGTGCCTAAGTGCACAAAACGTATTAAATGTTTCTTTTCACGCTTCACCACCAGGGTCATTTTGGCGTGAGTTTTATAACCGACAACACCATAAACTACCAGTACTCCCGCCTCTTGTAGTTTCTGGGCTAACTCAATATTAGAAGCTTCATCAAAACGTGCACGAAGCTCTACTACCGCAGTGACCTCCTTGCCTGATTGTGCAGCCTCGATGAGCGCCTCTACGATTGCAGACTGACTACCCGTACGATATAAGGTTTGCTTAATCGCCAGAACCTCAGGGTCACTCGCAGCCTGACGAACAAAATCAATGACCGGCTGAAAACTTTGATAGGGATGGTGCAACAACACATCACGCTCTGATACCACATCAAAAACGCCACGGCGCTGAATATCATCCGGCACTTTCGGTGTAAATCCATTGAACTTTAAATCAGGTCGTTCCACTAGATCAGGGAGTGAAATTAATCGATTTAGATTAACAGGGCCATTGACACGATATAAATCGTCAGCCGTTAAATTACATTTTTGCAATAGAAAATTAACGATCTTATTCGGACAAGATTCTCCAACTTCCAGACGAACCGCAGCGCCAAAATTGCGTGACTGTAATTCACGCTTCAACGCGCTGGCTAAATCCTCTATCCCCTTTTCTTCTAACAACAAATCACTATCACGAGTTAATCGAAATTGGTAACAGCCGCTTATCTCCATGCCTGGAAATAAGTCTTCTGCAAACTCAGAAATGATTGCTGACAAATACACAAAGTTATGCCCATCACTACCACCTATCTTTTCAGGCAGCTCGATAATTCGTGGCAAAGAGCGTGGCATATGCAACACCGCAAACTCTAGGTCACGACCAAATGCATCATTGCCATGCAGGTGCAATAAGAAGTGTAAACTCTTATTAACCAGCCGCGGAAATGGATGAGTCAGATCAAGACTGATTGGACTGATAACGGGGGTGACTTGCTGCTTAAAGTATTTCTTAAGCCACTTGTATTGTTCATCATCCCAATGTTTGGGTGATAAGAAATGAATTTCCTCTTCAGCAAGTCTTGGTAATAATTCTTGATTGAAAATTCGATACTGTTCTTCTACCAGTTTATGAGCCTGCTCGTTTACCTGACGCAGTACTTCTTCAGTGGAGAGTCCATTGAGACCATAACGAGACTCGCCGCGAGCCAAACTATGGCGAAGGCCTGCAACTCGAACTTCAAAAAACTCATCAAGATTATTACTACAGATAAATATAAAACGCATACGCTCAAGCAATGGAATCGATTGATCCAGCGCTTGTTGTAGAACACGCCAATTAAAAGCCAACAGGCTCAATTCTCGATTAAGATAATACTCAGGATTATTCAATGAAATTTTGTGTAAATCATCCATCGACAAAGCCGACTGTTGCGGTCTATCGTCCAAATGTACAGCTGATGATTTATCTGCGGCAGATCCCATAGTATTCCTTGAGCGGTGGCATTAAGCTATAACCTCCCAATAATAGCCTTTAAAAGCTATTAAAACTAGGGGACTCTATGACAATTTGATGGCGGTTGAACTCGCTCTGATACAAGCCCAACCGCTGATACTTTGAGGTGAATATATTAACGCTTCTTCCAGATGTTTTTTTTCTGACGCTTATCAACTTCGGGGTGGGCACGACGTGGTGTAACTTCCAATTGAACTAATTGAGCCAAATCCTTGATCTCTTGCTCATCCAAATCAATCCAGCGTCCGCGGCTGAGACGTTGAGGTAAGTTAATGGGTCCATACTGAACACGCATCAAACGCGATACTTCAACACCCTGGGACTCCCATAGCTTACGAACCTCTCGGTTTTTACCTTCAGCCAACCCCACTTCATACCAGTGGTTCGCGCCTTCGCCACCTTTGTCTTGAACATAAGTAAATTGGCACATATCACCTTCGATCAAGACACCCTTCGTCAGGTTAGTAATCATTTCAGGAGTTACTTCGCCATGTACACGCACCGCATATTTACGCTCAACCTGATAAGATGGATGCATCAAGCGATGAGCAAGCTCACCATTATTGGTGAACAGCAAAAGCCCGGTAGTATTAATATCCAAACGACCAATACTGATCCAACGACCGAAACTCGTGTTCGGTAAATTATCAAATACAGTCGCCCTTCCTTCCGGATCTTTCTTAGTCGAAACCTCACCCAAAGGCTTGTTATAGGCCAGGACACGAGTATAGGTTTCCTCTGCAGATTTAATCTTAATGATTCGACCGTCTACACGAATTGTATCGTTATCGGTAGCCCGCTCACCAAGTTTAGCGATTGAGCCATTAACACTGACACGTCCGCCCTCAATCCATTTCTCGATTTCACGACGAGAACCAAGACCGGCATTAGCAAGAATTTTCTGTAATTTTTCAGACATGATGGTACCACTTCAAGAATATAGCCGCATTTTAAGGGCTAGAAAGGGTTCAGTCGAGGAATATCAGGAAAACAGCAAAGAATAGGAATAGATTTACACCCATAATGAAAAAAGCCGCTTAAACAGCGGCTTTTGCTCTAAATCCTGTGCGTCTTAATACGCAATCTTCATCCAGCAATCGGTCTATACGTTTAAAAACTTCAAGACGATTAAAGGGTTTTCGCATAAAGTCATCGGCTCCGATGCGCTCTGCGTAATAGGTTTCGGTGGCTTGGACGTTACCACTAATCATGATTACTGGAATATCGCGAGTACGCGGGTCTTTACGTAATTGACGTAATGCTGCAAAGCCATTCATGCCGGGTAGGACAATATCAAGGAAGATGAGATCGGGCTTTTCGCGAAGCGCAACTTCTAAACCCTTTTCGGCATCTAATGCTGGATGCACGTCATAATGATTCTGCAAAAGCATTTTACGAAGGGTGACTTGAATGGTTTTTGAGTCATCAATGACAAGGATTTTGCTACCAGGTGCAGCATTGCGACGACGTTTAGTGCGACGCTCAACAGTCAAACTACCATCTGAACCTTGCTTCAAGACTTGCTGATTATTCGAATCGTCACTGCGCCCTAAACCACTTATCTGGCGTTGGTCTACCAATGTGCGCAATCTGTTTATAATGTTCAATGCTTCCCCCAGCTTGATTTACAAAGCCACTGACACTTTTTGCAAGTGGCTGTAAAACTTGGGGTCATTATAATTTTTGGGAATATTAAAAACCTAGATCTAATTATCAATTAGGCAAATTAATGTATTGGATAAGTTGCTTTTTGTTCTGAATCCGTGTCTGAACTCTCATCTTCATAATCATCATTGTGATTGTCTTCGAACTCAGTGCGATTCAATTCAGTGCCGTCAAAGTCTGTCTGCTCATCTTCAACTGACTCAATTCCTTCTGGATAAGGACCATCATTAATCGATTCATCAGCTTGCTCAATCCCTTCGTAGCCTTCTTCGCCAGAATCCGGATCGATAATCTCAGGATCGATAGTTTCGGGATCAGGGTCGACAGTGTCTGGTTCGACACTATCTGGGGCGCTTGTCTCAGATCCATCAGCAGCCGATCCAAATGAATTGTCATCATGCCCTTCAGCTACGTTTGATTGCTCAGAAGTACTTTCCGACTCATCATCACCATCAAACTTGAACTCAGGGTTTAAGTTATCCAGATCTTGAAGCTCTGATAATGATGGCAACTCATCCAAACTTTTCAGGTTAAAGTAATCTAGGAAACCTTTAGTTGTGGCATAGAGCGCAGGCTTGCCTGGTACATCTCGATGCCCAACAACACGAATCCATTCGCGCTCAAGTAGAGTTTTGACGATTGACGAACTGACGCTGACACCACGGACTTGCTCAATATCACTACGCGTGGTTGGTTGGCGATAAGCAATCAAAGAAAGCGTTTCAAGCAAAGCACGCGAATAGCGCGCTGGACGCTCTTCCCAAAGACGGGCAATCCACTCAGCATAGTCCTGGCGAGCCTGATAACGGAAACCACTGGCCACTTCGACCAATTCGATACCACGACCTTCTGCTTCCTGCTGTAACTGCTCAAGGGCAGCCTTAATGTGATCGGGTTTAATTTTCTCATCCTCAGCAAAAAGCTCCAGTATCCTATCTTTCGACAAGGTGCTACCGGCAGCTAAAAGTGAAGCCTCAATAATGCGAACGATTTTTTCTTGATTCATACCCAATGCCAATCAACTCAATTAATCAACCGTTGGCTCAATATCAGCCAACTTGTCCTCAACAGATACCGAATCATCATCCCCTTCTACTCCAGAGCTGATTTTGGCTCTGACGTGAATGGGGCCGTATCCTTCGGTTTGAATAATTTCTAATAGAGATTCTTTCGCCAGCTCCATAATCGCCAGGAAAGTCACCACTACACCCATGCGTCCTTCTTCGACGTTGAATAACTGCGAAAAATCGCAAAAACTCTGCGCCGACAACCGCTCCAGCACAAAGCCCATTTTTTCTCTGACTGAAAGAGCTTCAAACTGAATGTGGTGGCTGGTAAACATCTCAGCGCGACGCAAAACATCACGCAAGGCCAACAAAAGCTCCTTCATATCCACATCCGGATCGGGCCTAACAATATTTAACTCTGGCTTTTTAGCGCTTACCGCATAGTTATCACGTCCCATCCGCGGTAACTCATCAATATCTTCAGCGGCCTGTTTAAATTGCTCATACTCTTGTAAACGACGAATCAAATCGGCTCTAGGATCGTCTTCATCATCGTCCTCATCTTTTTGACGTGGCAATAGCACACGGCTTTTGATTTCAGCCAGCATGGCAGCCATCACCAAATATTCGGCAGCCAGTTCAAGATGCAGCACCTTCATTAACTCAACGTATTCCATATATTGCTCGGTGATATGAGCAATTGGAATATTAAGAATATCAACGTTCTGTCGCTTAATAAGATAAAGCAATAAATCGAGTGGCCCTTCAAAAGCTTCTAAGAAAACTTCAAGAGCATCCGGCGGGATATAAAGGTCTTTGGGAAAATCTGCAAGTTGCTCACCATCAATCAGCGCAAAAGGCATTTCTTCCTGAAGGTGCCCTGCTTCTACTGAATGCTCTTTGGCATCCGAAAGCTGTTCGCTGGTTGGTTCGCTCATATCAATTTCTCAAGTACTTAAATTAGTTAGACTATTTATACGACAAACCCATCGCCTGACGTACATCATCCATCGTTTCTCGGGCCACATCTCGAGCACGCTCAGAACCTTCAGATACAATATTACGCACTATTTCAGGGCTTTCCTGATATTCCTTGGCGCGTTCAACAAACATTTGCTGCTCGGCACACACAGCATCAATCACCGGCCCTTTACAATCAATACAACCAATTCCCGCTGTTGTACACCCTTTTTGCACCCAATTTTTAACTTCGTCTGAAGAATAAATCTTGTGGAATTCCCATACTGGGCATTTTTCTGGGGTGCCCGGGTCAGTACGGCGTACGCGCGCTGGATCAGTCGGCATGGTCTTAATTTTCTTTTCCACTGATTCGCGAGGTTCACGCATCGCAATCGCATTGCCATAGGATTTGGACATTTTTTGACCATCCAGACCCGGCATCTTTGAAACTGGCGTTAATAAAGCCTGCGGTTCTGGCAAAATAATCTTACCCTCACCATCCAGATACCCGTATAAACGCTCACGATCATTAATCGAAATATTAGCTTGCGACTCGACTAAAGCTTGCGCTGTTTCCAGGGCTGACTGCTCACCCTCTTCTTGGAATTTTTTACGCAGGCTATTGTATAACTTGGCGTTTTTCTTACCCATCTTCTTAATGGCTTCAGTCACTTTTTCTTCAAATCCAGGCTCTTTACCATAAAAATGATTAAAGCGACGAGCAGCTTCGCGAGTCATTTCAACATGCGGCACCTGATCAGCACCAACCGGCACATTACCAGCGCGGTAAACCAGAATATCAGCGGCCTGCAGTAATGGATAGCCAAGGAAGCCATAAGTGGATAAGTCTTTGTTTTGTAGCTTTTCTTGCTGCTCTTTGTAGGTCGGAACACGTTCCAGCCATCCCAAAGGCGTCACCATCGACAATAATAAGTGTAGTTCAGCATGCTCAGGAACTTTGGATTGCACAAAAATGGTCGCTGCTGTGGGGCTGATTCCCGCCGCCAGCCAGTCCAATACCGTATCCCACACATATTCTTCTATGCGAGCCGTATCATCGTAATTGGTGGTCAGAGCGTGCCAATCGGCAACCATAAAAAAGCACTCATACTCATGCTGCATTTGTGCCCAATTTTTTAAAACCCCGTGGTAATGTCCCAAATGCAAAGGGCCGGTAGGACGCATTCCAGATAAAACGCGCTTCTGGCCAACAGTAATAGAACTCAAAGAAATACCCTTATAATTATGTCGAAATCGTGGAAATAATAAGACTGCCCATTATAACGATATCACGTCAAAACGCTATGCCTGAATGCGTACGGCTAAGTGAATAGTATTGGCCGGTAACTTCATAAATACTCAACATACTTATTGAGTTTATGTATACTCCAATATTTTGGGGTTATTAATACAAGAAAATGGAGGGAATAATAATGAAGCGAATAATCGCTATATATGCAATTCTACTTACGCTATTGGTAACAGGCTGCGCAACAAAACTCGAGCAATTTAAAGACAATTCGACACTGAACCCAGACGATCGTAAAGGTGTTGTCGTTATTGCTTATGAATCAGACACAGCAATTCACAGCTTAATATTTTCAGGGCCAGCGAAGGTTGCGATTGAGCACACTCTATATGATCAAAAGCATAACTATGTAGTCACTACAATGCCTGCAGGAACCTACGATATTATTCGTGCCAAAATTTATAATCGCTATAACTACATTGAACTTGGAAGTGATGACGGTGGTAACTGGAAAGTAAACATTGAGCCTAATAAAATAAATTACATAGGTCATTTCAATCTAGACAGAATAGGGGCTGGATTCAAAGTTCAGACTAAGAATGAGTCCACATTGGCTCTTTCCTTCTTAAAAGAAAACTACCCCTCTCTTATGAATCGATATCCGCTAGTCTATGCAAAAGATGGTACCCGCGATGACTTTTTTAGCTATATAAAGACACTAGAAGGAGAAGAATAATGACCTTTAAAAACACCCTCCTTACATTGGCAATTATTGTATTTTCTATCAGTGTTCAAGCAAAGCTGGTTAAAAGTAATGAAATTTTTACAAACCCTCAGTTTAATAACTTTGTCATTTCCCCCTCTGGGCAAACATTCATTGGTAAAAGCTATCTTGATGGGTTTCACCAGTTATTTGCCTTTCAATCAACAACTAATGAAGCCGCTGAAATATTTAAATTACAGAACTCAGGCTCACTCGAAATCATTGATTATAATTGGATAGATTCAGATACCGCCTATGTTACTTTCAAAGGCAACTTCAATAAATATTACACCCGCTTTATCGACTTTACTTTTAAAGAAGATACTTTTGATATCGATTACTTTGATGTCGAAGCAATCGGCTTTGTGATCAATCCGATGTCCACTAAAGACAACCGGGCTTTGTATGCAAAATTCAATTCGGATGATGAGAAATTTGATCTTTTAGAAATCGATATAGAGAAACTAAAAAGCGTCAAGGCAACTAAGAAAAATCACCAGAAAGTCTTTGATAGCTTTAGAAATCTTAGCGATGGCCTCGACAATACATTTGAATTTTTTGTCTCTAACAAAGACTATCAACTGGAGATGATTGGTCAGTATTTTGAAGATTATAATACCTATTCAATTTATGACTTGAATACTGACTCCTGGCGAGAGTTTTTTAGA